>QQUJ01000029.1 GCA_008501635.1 Pseudomonadota bacterium | reverse complement strand
ATGCCTTGTTTGTACTGAGTGCATTGACCAATCTGTACCTGGCGCGGCGACGATTGCGATGCCCGACATAGGATTGGTGCGCCTGATAAACCGCAACGGCGCACAAAACGGCTAGAAAACGGCCCATATTGAGCCGAATACTGCCTGCAAACGCTCCTTATGATGAAAAACACAAACATATTGAATCGGCCGTGCTGGTTTGCATCACTTATTCAGACGTTCCCTAAGGATACACCAGAGCTGACTTCGTTATTTCAAACCAAGACAGTGTGACAAAACATCTGATGCGGTGTCTGCATTAAGGGGTTTTAATACAAACCCTTGTATACCCAACGCCGTGCATTTATCAATGACAGCACTATCCGTAACAGAGGTCAGCATGACGATAGGGACTTCTTTATTTGTTTCTCTGATTTTAGCGAGAGCGTCATCACCATTCATTTTATTCATGACGATATCCATAAACACAAAGGCCGGTGAGTCAGCGGTAATTTTTTCTACTGCCTCATCGCCATCTCCCGCCTCACTAATGTTGTTATACCCCATTTTTCCAAGGTAACGGCGTAATGCTTTACGAATAAGCGGAGAATCATCCGCTAATAGTATGTTCTCTTCTTTTGCTAAAGGAGTGGCCAGTGATTTAATCTTGGGTAGTGCAGCCTCATCCGTTGACATCAATGATTCAATTGCAGTATCAGCGTTGGCTTTTCGAATTAGCAAATTAAAGAAATAACGGCCAACATTATCAATGTGAACCGGCACGGTGATAATAGTAACGACATCCTTTAAAAACTTTTCCATGTCATCAAGATTCAAAACCATTTCGGGTGCAGAGAATCTAAAACTAAGATTATGTTTTGCCAGCTTATCGGTAGCCCGTCCGATAATCGTGTTACCCCATTCAGCCAATGCGCTGGATAAATCCTGATTCATTTTGCCGGTATCGGCTGCCTTCTCCCCGGCAAGCCCAGTAAAGACCTGTGCACCAATCTCTAATGCCGTCTCTTCATAGTGATGCATCAAGATAACTCCTTCGAGTTCACCCTGCATTTGTGAACAAATGGCATATCCTTTGAAGCGAAAGCCTTCAACATTATCTTCGAAGGCATCACCAGCCTTGCCTTGAAGGCTTGTCATGGTCGATAAGCTGGCAATCGATTCTTTAATAAACGGATGAAGTATGACTTTATGAATGGTTTCTACTGACATATTGGAATCCTCATAAACCGGATATATTGATACCAGAACCTATCTCGAAATCTCCCTCCCATGCGATGTTGCGGCTCACTCTTTGGGAGTGATCCAACCGCGATCACCGCGCCTGGCGCTGAAACCACGAACGACCGGCACAGCTCGCGTGGGATTTTGAGATGGGTTCTATGTAGATTCAGGTCTTTACTTCGGTAGATAGGGATAAAACTTGAGTAGATTGTGCGAATAAAGAGGATGGTCGTCAGCAGAATAAAACGCATGCTATTCAGCAGAGCCCGCGAAGTGGAGTGACTGGAGATCGCGCAAGTACCGCAACCAATGCATAGCGACCACCGACTGTTGAAAAGGCGGTTTGTGCTGCCTCTACGTCCCAAGTCAGGCAATAGCCAAATATGGGATTATTACTGACTATTTCAGAGCGGCGGTAACAGCTATTTTTCTATGTATTTCAGTGCATTGACAGGATCTATGCTGTGTGTTTCGTCCCGCACCGTTGCGATAAGGGCTGTGGGAAAACTACTCCAACGAAAAATCTCCGTTTTTATGACCAGCACAGATTTCGAAGAAAAAACTATGTTTCTGTTTCTTATCTCCAGCGCCAATTAGGCGCATATTCTCCATTAGCACTGAGCCAAATTGGCAACCTATCGACTGTTTACTCTTGGGATGAACAACGGCTGCCTGTTGGTTTGGAGGAGGGACAAAAAAAAGAGGAACACACCGGCATAACCAAGATTATTGGGGGCAAGGCAATGCATGGATCAACACAATTAGCCACTAAAAAAATCCCGGATCTAAGCCATATCAACCGCGTTAGCCGATTGCAGAAGCTGCTGCAACAATACAACGAAGCGGCTCCCAGCATATGCATAGAGCGCGCTCTTGCCTTCACCAGATCTCACAAAAAGACGGAAGGGCAAGCTCTGATCCTAAGACGGGCAAAAAGCTTTCGTGAGGTATGCGAAACTATCCCGGTGACGATTTTCGAGCACGAACTCATTGTTGGAACACCCGGTGCAATGCAGCGTCCCGGTTCTCTCTGCCCCGAGATTTCATGTAATTGGTTGGAGGGGGAGCTAGACACGATCGGTACACGTGCCGGTGATCCTTACGAGATGACAGAGCAGCAGAAGAAGTTATTGAAGGAAGAGGTTTTTCCGTATTGGCGGGGGAAATCACTGGAAGAACTTGTCTTGTCGCGGTTGCCTGATGAAACTAAGAAGATTGGTGTGGACACCGGCATTCTCGATTCGGAAATAAAATGGAGGGGCGGTGTCGCCGAGATCACGCCTGAATACGAAGACATGATCTTCAGATATGGTTTCAAGGGCGTAAGGGCAGAGGCGGAAAGTTGCCTAGAGGCTTTAGAGCCGACTTGCCCCGAGAATTTGAAAAAAATTCAGTTCTATGAGGCGATGGTGGAGGTGTGCCAAGGCATTATAGCCCTGGGTCACCGATACGCCGATAAAGCAGCAGAGATGGCCCAGACTGAACAGGATGAAATTAGACGGATCGAATTGGAAGGCATCAGCGAGGTTTGTCGCGCGGTACCAGAAAATCCACCCCGCAGTTTTCGGGAAGCCCTTCAAATGGTTTGGTTCGTCCAGATTGGCTGCGTTTTATCGGAGAGCGGTCCAGCCTTTAATCTAGGACGCTTCGATCAGTACATGCACCCGTACTATGAGGAAGACACGGAAAAAGGTGTCATCATCGAAGAAGACGCATTGGAACTTCTCGAATGCTTTTGGGTTAAGCTGGCGGAGTGGGTTTGGCTTCTGCCGGAAAACGGCGCGAAGTACTATGGAGGCTATAATTCCTTCCAAAATCTGACTATTGGCGGCACAAAAAAAGATGGCAGCGACGCAACCAATGAACTTTCTTACCTGTGCCTGAAGGCTACTGAAGAGGTCAAGCTACCTCAGCCTGCGTTGAGCGCTCGGATACATAACGACACACCAGAAGAGTTTTTGCGAGCTGCTTGTAAGCTATCGAGGCTGGGAATGGGTTTTCCGGCTTTTCACAACGATCGAGTTGGCACTTCAATGATGATGTATGCCGGCCTGCCGCCCGAAGAGGCCAGGGACTGGAATTTGCTGGGTTGTGTCGTGCCCCACCATAGGAAGATAGGCGAATGGACTGACGCCGGGGCTTACAATATGGCTGCAGCCATAGAGTTCACACTCAATGACGGACGGAGCCGGTTGACTGGGGAACGGATGGGGCTACAAACCGGAGACCCCGTTAAGTTTAAAACGTTCGAAGAATTCAAGGATGCCTTCACCCTGCAACTAAGGAACATCTTGAAGCATGCCGTCATCTCGACGACCGTTGAGCAGGACATCCACTGGGATAACATGCCTCGACCGTTCGTTTCAGCCATTGTCGATGGCTGCATGGAGAGCGGTAAGGATATCGCTCAGGGTGGCGCAAAATTTAACGTTGGGCCGGGATGGGTGCTCGTAGGTTTAGCAGATACAGCTAATTCGTTAGCTGCCATCAAGAAGCTCGTCTACGACGATGAATCGCTAACGATGAACGCATTGTGCACGGCGCTTGATAGCAATTTCGATGGGCATGAAGAGATCCGTCAACTACTTCTTAAATGCCCGAAATATGGCAATGATAATCAATACGTCGATAAGTTTGCCGTAGAGATGGCGGACTTCGTGGACCGGGAGTTCAGAAAACATAAAGATAAACTCGGGAATCCCTTCCACAATGCCATCATGGGCCTTACCAATAACTTGCCAACAGGAAAAGTTTTGGGCGCCCTGCCCAGTGGAAGAAAAGCGACGGTTCCTCTAGCCGAGGGCTGCTCCCCTCATCCTGGCACAGATGTGAATGGGCCGACGGCATGCATGAGGTCATATGCAAAGATAAATCATGAGAACCAGCCGGGAGGTACTTTATTAAATCTTAAATTCACTCCCGCGGTTCTCCAGGGCGAAAAGGGCATAAGCGATCTTGCTAATTTAATCAGAGGATTTTTTGACCTCGGCGGATACCACTGTCAGTTCAACGTAATTGACGTCGAGACCTTGCGTGATGCGCAAAACAACCCGGAAAGATACCGTGATCTGGTTGTGAGAGTGGCTGGGTATAGCGCAAGGTTCGTCTCTTTGTCGCAAGAAGTGCAGGAAGAGATAATTCGGCGGACTACGAACTACAATATGTAGACATCTCTTGACTACCAATTGCCTGCCCTCTGGATTGAGGTCCATGGAATGTGCGTCCTTGTGCGGATAGCTGCCCGACTTCGCCTTGAGGCCCATGGGAGCAAGCATCAAATCATGAGCCTTGGCGTGAAGGGCGACGCAATGAATGAGATTCAATGAGCGGCGTTGTTCTCGACCTCCAGAGATGGTCCATCCACGATGGTCCCGGAGCACGGACGGTAGTTTTCCTGAAAGGTTGTCCTCTGCAGTGTCAATGGTGCTGCAATCCCGAATCTCAATGTAAGGCCCCAGAAATTGCCATTTTCCCACAGAACTGTATAGGTTGCGGGCGTTGTGCAGCGACCTGTCCAGATCAGGTCGCCAGGCCGTCTAGCGAAGGTGGATTCACGGATAGAGGCCTTTGTAGTCGGTGTGGGAAATGCGTGGAAGCTTGTGTATCTGGCGCTCGAGAATGGATGGGTGAAGAAGTCGCAGCCGGCGAAGTGATGAAAACCGTGCAGCGTGACATGGCTTTCTACAGAAGATCCGGAGGAGGAGTAACGTTTTCGGGTGGAGAGCCGTTGTGCCAACCGGACTTTCTTGAAATTCTATTAAAGAAGTGCGAGGCCCTGGGGTTAAATACGGCAATTGAAACTTGCGGCCATTTTAATTGGAGGAAGTGCAAAGACGTTATTAAACGAGCAGACCTAGTGTACCTGGATATAAAACACATGGACCCGGTCCGCCATCGGGAACTGACAGGAGTATCTAACGAGACTATCCTTCAGAACGCCATTAACATCGCGGCTGAGCACGTCCCCTTGATCATTAGAATTCCGGTGATCCCGTCCTTGAATGACAGTGTTGAAAACATAACTGCGACCGTCGAGTTTGCGCGCAGAAACTTAAGGGGCGCGAAAGGCATCGAATTCATGTCTTACCATACTTTGGGAAAAGAAAAGTATGCAGCGATAGGTCTAGATTACAAGCTTGAGCATATCAGAGTGCTCGATGACGAAGAAATGAATAATCTAAGAAAGCTTGTCGATTGTCCCCGCCAACCGAGTCTCGTCAATTGGCGCCCCGTCGCGTGAAAAGAATGTTGCCCGCTGTTGCTATGGTGTTTTTACCGCCAAATGTGTTCGTCAATTTGGACTCGCATGCCATCTCGTGTGAGACACACTTCAGGCCCGTGAGTAAGCCAGTCAGCGTTGGTAGTGTCCAGAATTTTTCGCACTTTCCTCGGCGGTGGGTCTGATGACTGGCCACAAAACCCGTACCTGCAATCCCGTTGCCGAGCTGGATTTAACAGCCCCGATGACATTCAGCAGTGCCCGCGAAGTGGAGTGACTGGAGATCGCGCAAGTACCGCAACCAATGCATAGCGACCACCGACTGTTGAAAAGGCGGTTTGTGCTGCCTCTACGCCGCCGCAGCCTGGCCGACTGCAGATTCGCGTAATTCAGCTTAGCGACGCGCCGCCATAAGCGGCAAGGCGCCCAACCGCCTCTGCCACCATGCGCTCGACGATGTCGGCCGCAGGCTCGATCGCGTGGATGAGGCCCGCGGCTTCGCCGAACCACACGCCGGTGTTTTCCGGATCGCCGTCAGCAAAAGCCTGGCGATAGCGCGGTCCCTCCACGGCGAGGCTCTTCTCCAGCAGCTCCTCGCGGCCATGCCAGCGATCGGTGAAGGCGTTGCGGCGGATGCGCGCGGTAAACCCGCGCGGCCAGGGCAGCTGCCGCGCGATGTCGGCCACCCGTGTGCGCAAGGTGCCGTCGCCGCCGGTTTCGACGATCGCATCGTGGTGGCCTTGTTTCACCAAGGCCTCCTGCGACGCCCACAGGCGCGTGCCCACCAGCACGCCGTCGGCGCCGAGCATCAACGCGCCAGCCAGACTGCGCCCGTCGGCGATGCCGCCCGCCGCGAGCAGCAGCGCGTCCGGGGAATTCCGGGCAAGAAAATCCGCGGCCTCCGGCACGAAGCTCAGCGTACCGCGCAAGGCACCATGTCCGCCGGCCTCGGCCCCCTGTGCGACGACCACATCGGCGCGTACATCCACAGCGTCCTCGACATGCGCCAGCCCCTGACACTGACAGATCAGGACCGCGCCGGCCGCGCGGATTTCGTCTACGAACGGCCGGGGATCGCCGAAGGACAGCATCACCGCGGCCGGACGATGCTTCAGCACGTCGGTCAACAGCGACGGCGACTTGCGCAGTGACCAGGTGATGAAGCCGACGCCTACTCTTGCGCCGCGCGCCGCTTCGAACTGCTCCCCGAGCCAGGTGGGGTCGCCGTATCCGCCGCCTATCAATCCCAGGCCGCCGGCACGGCTGACCGCCGCCGCGAGCGCGCCGCCGCCGGCGAAGGCCATCGGCGCCGAGACGATTGGATGCCGCAGATCCAGGGTTCGGGTAAGTCGGTTCGAAAGCGTAGTCATGATCTGCTCCTGCTGGCCTGCGTCCGCCTGTATATATCACACGGCCAGGCCGCGAGCGCCGGCCAGATTCCATGGACCGCGCAAACCGCGATTCTGACGCAATCCCATTCATGGTCAGACCCGCCGGCGCAGGCCGAGCATCATCACTGCGCCGACGACCAGCAAGGCCCCCGCGACCTGTACCGGCGCGATGGCCTGCCCCAGCAACGTCCACCCCAGCACCAGCGCGAACACCGGCTCCACGTTCATGATGGCCGAGTTGCCGACGACACCCAGGCGCGGCAATACGGTGAACATGATGGTGAATGCGGTGCCATACAGGAACGTCAGGGCGGCCAGCCCCCACCAGCCGGCAGGGGCCTGCGGGAAGTGAAAGCCACCCTGCACGGCCACGCTGGCCAGTGCGATCACACTGGCCAGCCCAAGCGTTGTGGCGGTGCGTACCCGGCCATCGATATCGGCCGCTTCATACTGAGTGAATACCAGCGCCGCACCAAAAGTAGCCGCAGCGGCCAGTGCGAACAACACCCCAACGCCGATGCGGCTCCACTGGGCGGCGGCGCCCAGCCCGGATGCCGCACCGAGCACATCGAGTGCCAGCGCCAGGCCCAGCAGGATCACCGGCATCGCCAACAGCACTGCACGCTCGGGCGGCTTGCGGTAGAGCAGCGACGCCCATAGCGCCGTCCACAACGGATACGTATTGAAGGCCAGCAGCGCCAGCGCGACAGGCAATCGCGCCACCGCCGAATAAAGGCAAAGGCTTTGCACGCCCACCAGCAAGCCGATGACCGGAAGAAACCGGCGATGGCGTGCATTAAAGGCGATCGGCACCCGCTGCAGGACCAGCAACAGAGCGATCACCAGAGTGGTGACGACGCTGCGGAACACCACGGCGGTGGCCACATCGACGCCATTGTTGAACGCGATCCGTGCCGCGACATGGTTGGCGCCCATCATCAGGGCAATCAGCATCAGAGTGGCGAATGCGCCGACCGTGAGTGCGCGGGTACCAACGTTCATCGTTTGGCGTCGGCCCAGCCCAGTCGAACGGGTCCTGGCAGCGCCCGCAAGCTTGTCATCGAATTTGGCCAGCGGGGCATTGATTTCGACGGCCAACCAGAGGTAACAGGCATCGTAGGCGGACAACCGGTAATGCACCATGAGCGGGATGACCTCCGTCTCTTCACTACGGTGCAGGTCGATCTCGATGTCCTTAAGCTGAGCGATACCATCTTCGACGATCTGCCCCGAGCCTTACCGGTTTTTCTTGGACCCAATTATGGACACCAATCTAATGCATTGGTCATCGTGCAGGAAGATAGTTTGACGCGGCCGTTGGCCTTGGTCGTACAACCCCTCACCCCCGGCCGCACTAGAAGGTCTCACCCAGTGTCCTGCCGATTGCCTTGGTCTGCCAATTCCTGGTGTCCCTGTTTAGGTTCAGGGCACCAGCAGGTTGTGTGGCCAGGACAGTGGCCCGGATTCCGTTGTCGCTGTTGCGCTGTAGATTTACCGTTGCGCGGGGTGAGGGGGAGGTAGTCGCGGAGTATGAGGGCCGTATATTCGCTCTTGTCGGTGCGCAGGTATTGAGATCTGGGTTGGAAGGTTGAGCGCCTGCCGATTGCAGGGGGTGCGGGTGAAACCGGGAGTGTGCCGTGGACGGACAATGTGCGTTCCAGTGACATTTCCGGCCCCTACGGTAGGCAACACAAAATCCAGCAGGCCCTTCTCCGTATTACTGATGGAGACGGCCAGCTGACGGTTTTCATTGCGGTGTTTGCGAGTGAGTGAGATGGTGGCTTTTCGTCGATGAGGCCGGCGGTATAAGCCGTTTCCGGTGGGCTTAACGGCTTCACGTCCACGGTGGGGTCCGGTGATTCCGTATACCTTGCACGGGAATAAAAAAACCCCTGACAGGAAGCCAGGGGTTTGTACTGGTGGAGGCGGCGTCCTTTTCATCTCCTTTAATATCAACAGGATGGTAGATAACAAGCCTGCAATACCCTCGCGAATACTCCCATGGAAGGCTGTTAGGAATTGATCGAGTAATACAGGTTCGTGGACGCAAACGACGGTAGCGGCACGAGCTTGGCTAATTGCTGCTGACCGATCAACATCACTCATTCAGTCTTACGCCCATCCGGGCAATCTGTCGCGGAGATCGAGCGGCCTCGCCACCCATTATTCTCCGGTCAATATCTTTTACCCGCTCGGGCGGGTGACGCAGGAGAGCTGTCGATCACATGCGTAGGTCGGGTAAGCGCAGTGAACTCAACAGGTCATTCGATGCTGCTGTAGTCCTACAAAAAAATTGCCCTGTCGGTTCCGTATAAACCCCCTTAATTCGGCGACTCTACCGAACCAGCGTAAAACACTTCGCATTCCCCACCCGGGAAGAGCCGCCCTACCTGCTTGAGCAACTTGACCACCGGTCCGGTGAGCGACTTGAGGGTGCTTGGCTTTTCAACCACCGGTTCCTTGAAGGCGCCATGTATTGTTTGCTGCGCCCTGATACAGCCCTGGGAGTCGATCAATGCCACAGTCACGGCATCGAACCGCTCGCTGACGAAATCGAGCCCACCCTGCAGGGCGACCCGGTTCTTGTCCGTTGCCATAGCCACGTCCTGCGACTGTGCTGCGCCGCCCTCGACTTTCCAGTCTGAAACGAGCGTCCTGATTTCACTGCGGCCCTCCGATCCTTGAAGGATGCTCGCAAAATTGTACCCTTTGGTGACCGTCAGGCCGACAGGCCCAGCAAAGAACAGGGCGCCCAGGTCCACGAGGTTGAAGGTCTGGCTGGATTCAAACCGAGCGAACTCCTGATCGAGGTCGCGGCCATAGAGGATGAGGTTCTTGCCACGCAGCGTGATCCGCCCCCGCATACTCCGCCTCAGTTTGTTCACGGTTTCTCCCTGTAGCGACAGGTCTGCGGAGAAGTCCATCGGCCCTTCTGCGGTTTTCTGTGTCGACAGGTTCTTGAGGAACTCCTCAATACGGAACTGTGAAAGCGAATAGCGAACATCATAAAGGGGAACAGCCCCCGTAAAATCCGCCCGCATACTCCCTGAACCTTGCCCGGCAAAGACCCGCATCGTCAGTGGTTTAAGTTCGAAGACCCCGCGCTGCCCGGTAACCGAAAGCTTCAAGTCGGATGCAGTGTAGTCCTTTGTCCGAACCTCCCCGCAGGCGAGTTCCGCTGCGAAGGAAAGGTTTCTCATGATTCCCGGGTGTTCCTTGACCGAAAGTTGAAGGCGACTCATATCCAGGTTGCAATCACCTGCCTCGAATCCATCCCCGGATTGCTTGCCCACGTAGCGGAGCGTCCCGTTTGAAAAAGATACTTTTGCCAGGATCAGATTGGGTAATGGTCCTTCGGCCTCCTCTGATTTCTCAAAGTTGTACTTACCGTCCCGGGCCTTCTCGATGGATATGCTCGGGTGTTCCACCACGATCTTCTTGATCCGAACCTCCTTTTGAAACAGAGGGAAGACGTCGATTCCAACCCTGGCCTCTCTTGCGTTGGCAACCTCCGTCCCCCGGTTGCGGATGTGCACGTCCTTGAGCGTGACAAATAGGTTCGGGAAGAGGCCGATTTCCAAACGGCCATCAATGTTGACTTTCATCCCGAGTGTGTCCGAGATCGTTGCTTCAAACCGGGGCTTATAAGCGTTGATATCCAAGAAAAATAGCAGCACGATCGCGATGAGGACAAGCAGTCCGACGAACACGCTGATCGTAAAGCTGATGATCGTAAGTGATTTTGACATTGCCCTGATCCAATCTCGCGCTAGATTTGCCGGCCTCCTTCACTGGCTTATAACAATTTGATCCGACGTGTTTGTGCACGACGAATCTTGCTCAGGTGTGCGCGTCATTGAGCAACCAGGCAAAGCCGGAAGTGGCTCCCCCCCGCCGCCACAACGACTGCCGGGGTCGGTTGTAAGTGATGGCGCATCCTTCGACTCTGCCAGCCAACTACGAACAGAAGCTTGCCGCGTGAAACTGGTTTCTGCGCGTATAACCGCAGCCGTACGGCGGGGCTAGCCGACGGCATCGTGATTACCCCCTTCACACAATCCGCCTGATAACGGCTGGCTCAGTCCAAATCCGACTAAGTGGCTGACTGGCTTCGGTTAGGGTGGGTCCCGGTTGGTATACCGGGATCCTGGAAGTGGTGGGGGCCGGGTCTTCTTCAATATCAATAGAAACAACATGCCATAAGCGCATGTTCGCCATGTGTCCCCACAAATACCCCCTCACGAGCCATTGGGAACCAATATACCGCGGGCCAGTAGTTTTCAGCATGTTGATTTGCAGCGAAATGTGACCCAAATTTTGCATTGAAGATTAGCCCGGTTTACTGAGCCGGAGTCAGGACGCCTCTAGGCAAGTGGTTTGATCCGGGTAGCACTTAATCACGTTGTATAATTTACGATGTTCACTTCTGAACCCATCCGGGAGGAAACAGGGGAAATCACAGGAATCGGCGGATTCATCATCCTGATCGCGGATTTCTATGCCATTGTGATGAATTTGCAAAGTTCGGCGCAGAGCGTCGAAAAGTTGACTTAGGCCCTGGTGGTATTTTTCTTTCCCCTGACCGGTCTCATCATCTGGTACGTTGCTGGACCCGGTAAAACACCGTTTTGAATCTATTGTCGGTCGACCACTGTGGAGCATTCTGTCGTGAATAACAGCGCGGCAGAGACGAGGTTCTTGTCGAATCGACCTCCGGCTTCGCATCATCGGTTGTTCTATTGCAGGTCATCGCTGTTATCGTTTGCCACCACACCTCCCGTATCGTCGACATTGCTAGCGGCCGATACGAATACTGCCCAGCGACCCCAGTACGCCGAAGGCCTGCAACAACCATACGACGACGACAATGACCACAACGATATTCAGTATATTCTTGATTTTCCGATCCATGGGGATATAGGTGTTGACGAGCCAAAGCAGTAGGCCAACGACGATCAAAACGACAACCAAGTTAATCAGGGGCATGGAGATCCTCCACCAAGTGCGTTGAGTCACGGGCAGCGCGCATGACTAAATTACTTAGGCATGAGTTGGTATTTCATTTTCTAACGCGGCCGCTATTGCACCCTTTGTGCGATAGGTCAACAGATGAATTGTCACCGACACGTGAGGTGCCGGTCCCGATCGGGTTTATCGTTTGATTCGGGAAATTTTCGTTCCTTCAATGCTGAGGCCGGCCATTAAGCCTTGCTGGCTGAAGACAAAGGCATAAGCGTCATCCTTCAGCGCGGATGTCGAAAGATTCTTCGCGACGCCTTTATCGACCACGACAATGGTTGGGCCGACGCCAATTTCCCAGCCCTTTGTCTCTTCGATATATTTAACGGCCTTGTCCGACATCAGGAATACGGCATACCCGTACGATTGGGCGCCGATTTGCAAGCCCCAGGATCCAGTGACTGAGTTGTAGTAGTCGATGACTTTCGAGTTCTTTATCAACACGCCTTCACCGTAACTGCCGCCGAATACGAGGCCGGCTTTAACCATATTCGGAAACACAAGTACGGCCTTGGCAGTGCGCGACAAGGTCTCGGCAACAGGCTCGGCTTTATAGAGGGTCTGCAAGGCCTGGTGCGAATCCTTATCCAGGTCCTCCGCGGTCGCCGCGATTGCCGGATTCATTACACTCATCGCGGCGATGGATGCCGTTGCGAGCACAAGCGCGAGCAGATTGGTTCGTTTACTGTGCATTTCAATACTTCCTCTGGTTTGGGGCATCGTTCGGATAGTGAGCGGCGGAGTACCTGGTCGAGCATCCCGAATTCTGCGGTCTGGGCTTAGCTATACATTCAACACGCTCAACAAAAGCGGTCGTCGTTTGAATGCGAGTTATATCGCGCTGCAATTTGAGGCTAATCGAATTGCCAACCCTGATCTGTACGCTTTCGTACATAGCAAGACGGTAAGCGGCGCTCGAACATGCTGCCATGCCGCGATCGTACGTTGCTCAACCGCATATAGCTTCACGTGTCGCAACAAGCGGAGGGCCGATCGCGGTTTTGGGGCGGCGGATGATCAAGTAAGCATACTCCAGCGGATTTCAAACGATTATGACGGAGATATTCCAGGGTCCGTCGGATCGGGAACTTGAGCCGCGGCGGTGAATGTCGAAAAATTCG
Source organism: Pseudomonadota bacterium (assembly GCA_008501635.1). NCBI lineage: Bacteria > Pseudomonadati > Pseudomonadota > Pseudomonadota bacterium. Next base: position 154,610 of record QQUJ01000029.1, on the reverse strand, counting down.
TACGCTGTAGATCCGAATATATGTCGAATCTGAGGTGTTGGGCTTTCCTCCGAGGGATGGCCGGCCGGCGTTCCAATACCTTGGCAGATCCTCGGTAATCGTATGTTCGCAAACGCACAGACGAAACATCGCTTCGTGACCATCATGAAAATCGTGTGTGAGTTCAGGCAATGCATACTGCCGTCAAACCCCATCGGTCGCATCAGGATCGATCGAGCGGCGGGCAGCACGGCCCGATTCGAAGATTGTTAATCGCTGTCCGCTGATTGCATTGTGGACTTAGAGGACTTTGGCCATGCTTGAAACTATCGCAATTGTCTTGCTTATCCTTTGGCTACTGGGTTTGGTTTCCTCGTATACGATGGGTGGATTTATTCATATTCTTCTGGTGCTCGCCGTTGTTATCGTAGTGCTTCGTCTCATTCAGGGGCGCCGGCTCGTCTAATCTAACGGGTTCTGTGCTTAGTGGGCGCCGACTGACAAGATGAGGTTGCTGCCGTGAAACCGGATGTGTGTATCGTTGCGACCAATTGGCGTGCTGTAAGAACGCGAGGCGCATCAATATCGCGTAAGTACATAGTGATCGTGCTTGGCGTACCGATTTTGGCGCACGGAATCCTCTGCAAAATAAGTTTTTTGGTTGGCCCAGGACGTAACAGCGAGCTTTGTTACTGCCTATACCAAAAACGAATCTAGAGAGGGAGTGATCATGCTGGTAACCTTTTCGTGTCCTGCCTACGCGGGCATCACGATGTTCGGTGACGTGGCGGTCCAGCTGCTTAAGATGATGGGGCACAGCGGGACGGTACCCAGCGCGCTTGTGGCCGCGATTGTGCCGACGGCACTCGAACGGCTTGAGGCCGCGGTCGCGGCAGCGGGGCAGTCGCCTGCACCGCTAGAAACCCCTCAAGCAGAAGACGAAGAACCCGCGGTTAGTCTGGGTCACCGCGCCTTGCCGCTGATCAAATTGCTCAAGGCGGCGGCGAAAGCCGAGTGCAACGTGATGTAGAACAGCAGCAAATAATCCGGCCGCCGCGTGTGACAGTTATTCCAGTTCCCGGCTGCCGAACAATGGAAGGACAATGACAAGATGGATAAAGAGTTGTACCAGCGGAAGATGCAGGCCCATCTGGATGAGTGGAAGGCAGACGTCGATAAGCTCAGGGCCAGGGTGTCGAGGGCCAGTGCAGACACGCAACTGAAGATGAACGAGCAGATTAAGGAGCTTGACAGTAAGATCGCGGAAGGCAAGGTGAAGGTATCGGAACTTTCCGGGGCCAGCGAAGACGCCTGGGAGTCAATCAGGGAGGGCGTGGAATCTGCCTGGGATTCGTTGAAGTCTGCGGTTAGTGAAGCTACCGCGAAATTCAAGGACTAGCAGCCGCCTGATATCCGCTTACCCTTACCCATCATCCGGGCGTAGCTCGCTTTGTCGGCCGCGTAGCACCCGCAGGACGCGGTCTCCAGGCTGTCGTGGTCGAGAATCCTGATATCCCCGCGGCTATAGCGGATCAGTTTGCGATTTTGCAGCGCAGTGGCGGACTTGGTAACACCGACGCGGCGTACGCCCAGCATGTAGTCCAGAAGTTCGTGCATGACATGAAACGCATCCGAGTGTGCCCGGTTCTGCGTCATCAGCAGCCAACGGGCGAGACGTGCCTCCACGACATGGAAGTGCGTGCAGGCGGCGTTTTGCGCGAGTTGGCTCTGCATCACATAGAGGTAACGTTCAGCTCCCATTTCAACGCAAGTTTCTGTTCGAGTTAGCGCCGAAACGGCGCAGCGTTCATGCGCAGCGCCTGGCCAGCACCCTGCACCACGGGGCGTAGCGGTGACACATCCACCCCGGGTATGAGGGAACTCCCGATGATGCCTTCATCGCCGAGGACTCCAGACCGGGACGGTCGAGCACGGTGGATCTTGCCCCGTTTGTAGTGAATCAACCCGTCGTGCTGCAATTGGCCAGCGGCCTCGGTGACACCCTTGCGATGTACCCCGAGCTTGTTGGCGATCAACTCCTGGGTCATGGTCAACTCGTTCGAGGGCTGTCGATCCAGGCTGAGCAACAGCCAGCGGCACAGCTGCTGATCCACGCTGTAGTGCCGGTTTTCACACCGCCGTCTGAGCCATCTGGGTCAGCAGTGCCTGGGTGTAGCGCAGCAACAACGCTGGATCGAGCCTGCGTGATAGAAGGCGTCCTTCAGTAATTGTCCTTTGAGGCGATAGGCGTGCCCGGCACTCTGCACCATAGCCCGGCTGCTCGTCGTTTCACCGCCCATGAACACCGAGATGCCGACGATACCCTTGTTACCGACCATGGCGATCTCGGCCGATGCCCCGTCCTCCATTACGTGGAGCAGAGACACGATGCAGGTGGTGGGGAAATAGACGTGGCGCATCGGCATGCCAGGTTCGCTTACCGATTCGCACGGCGGCATCGGAACCAGTTCCAGAAGGGGGGAACAGGCTTGCGCTTTGCTCCGCGGGCAGGACAGCGGGCAGATGATTCTGACGGGGATCGGCTGACAGGGCATGAAGACCGGGCATGGGCAATCTCCCTATAGTTGACAACTCTCGATCAGGGTCGACGGCAGGTGCCACCAGCGCACCGTTCATGCGGCTGTCGTGTAGCCATTAATAGAATTCTACCCGCCTCCGGCAGCACCGCCAAAGGGTTGCGATTCGGGCGCATCGACGCGTGACGCTGTGGTAGGGCCGGCAATGTGCGGCAACAGACAGACGGGGACAAGGGCTGCGCGTAGTTTCACACCAACGGACCCGACCGAGCGCACCGCTTCCACAGGTAACGGAAGTCACTGTTCGAAGGCGGTGCCTACGCAGCCGGCGCAAACAGCGTTGGTCCGACGCGCGGACTGCGGACTGCGGACTGCCGTCGGCAGGCCCATCACAACTGGAGAATTATGATGAAAAGGTTCTACCCCATGCAGGCGATACAGCGGACTGCGTTCAGTGCGGTTGCAATAGCACTGCTATTCGGCTTGGGTGGTTGTTCCGGCATGTCGACACAGGACAAGAACACCGCGATCGGCGCCGGCGTCGGTGCCGTCGGAGGCTCTGTGCTTACCGGGGGCAGCACGCTCGGCACCGTCGGCGGTGCAGCCGTGGGCGGCATCATCGGCCGCAAAGTCAACGACGACGACGAATGACGAACGCCGTGCGATGCAATGGCCTGCCAGGTTGTTGCATCGCAGTCACCTGCTACCGAGCAGGTTAGGCCATACCTGTAAAATGCAAATCACCTGGAGACGATTGTCATGATCAAGAAGTTTATCGGGACGGTCAGTGCCGTCGTGGTCACGAGTGCGCTGTTGGCAGGGGCAATGCTGGCAACCCTGTCAGGCTGCGAGCAGCAGGGCCCAGCGGAAGCGGCCGGTGAGAAGATCGACAACGTAGTGGAAAAGGCCGGTGAGAAGATAGAAAAAGCCGGCGATAGCATCCGCGACGCGACGACGCCCAGCAACAATTAGGCGGCGGTGCACCGCGGTGACCCAATTCTAGACACCAATCTAATGCATTGGTCATCGTGCAGGAAGATAGCTTGACGCGGCCGTTGGCCTTGGTCGTACCACCCCCCACCACCCGGCCGCACTAGAAGGTCTCACCCAGTGTCTTGCAGATTGCCTTGGTCTGCCAATTCCTGGTGTCCCTGTTTAGGTTCAGGGCACCAGCAGGTTGTGTGGCCAGGACAGTGGCCCGGATTCCGTTGTCGCTGTTGCGCTGTAGATTTACCGTTGCGCGGGGTGAGGGGGAGGTAGTCGCGGAGTATGAGGGCCGTATATTCGCTCTTGTCGGTGCGCAGGTATTGAGATCTGGGTTGGAAGGTTGAGCGCCTGCCGATTGCAGGGGGTGCGGGTGAAACCGGGAGTGTGCCGTGGACGGACAATGTGCGTTCCAGTGACATTTCCGGCCCCTACGGTAGGCAACACAAAATCCAGCAGGCCCTTCTCCGTATTACTGATGGAGACGGCCAGCTGACGGTTTTCATTGCGGTGTTTGCGAGTGAGTGAGATGGTGGCTTTTCGTCGATGAGGCCGGCGGTATAAGCCGTTTCCGGTGGGCTTAACGGCTTCACGTCCACGGTGGGGTCCGGTGATTCCGTATACCTTGCACGGGAATAAAAAAACCCCTGACAGGAAGCCAGGGGTTTGTACTGGTGGAGGCGGCGGGAATCGAACCCGCGTCCGCAAGCTCTCCGCCTTCGGCTCTACATGCTTATCCCAATCTATTGATTTAACCGCCAGCTACCCGATGGGCAGGGAAAACTGACGGCGAGTCCCTAAGGTTTTAGCGGATCGGCTCGGGACAAGCTTCACCGCGATCTTGTGAGAATCGACGCCTGAGTGTCCCGAAGGACTCCGGACGCACAAGCACGGCCCCGGTCAGACGGCACTCTACCGGGGTTTAAGCGGCGAGTGCGTAGTTGTCGTTGTTGGCAACTATAAGGTTTGCAGCTGGATTAACGAGGTTGTCTGCGCCTCGGCATGCACCTAAGGTTTTGCAACCCACGTCGAAACCAGGTCGCCCCCAAAGTTCTATACAGGATAGAGAGTCTAACCCACCGAGAAGTTCCCTACCACGGTTGTACTCTTTCAAGATGATATTGACGCATTCAGCGTTCCTGTGGTGTTTCGCCGCGAGGCGCCTCGCGCTGGAGCCACGAGCGACCGGCACAGCTCGCGGGGGATTTAGGTAGGTTCTAGTGACTCTTGAGCAGACGCCGTTTTTCGCGCTGCCAGTCGCGATCTTTCTCCGTAGCGCGTTTGTCGTGCTGTTTCTTGCCCTTGGCGAGCCCGATTTCGAGCTTGGCGCGCCCACGCTTCCAGTAGAGGGCCAGCGGGACCAGGGTGTAGCCCTTGCGCTCCACCGCACCGATGAGGGTGTCGAGCTCGTTGCGATGAAGGAGTATTTTGCGGGTTCGCAGCGGGTCGGGATGGATGTGTGTGGACGCCGTCGGCAGGGGTGAGATGTGCGAACCAAAGAGCCACGCCTCGTTGTCACGCACCAGGACATAGCTCTCTTTCAGCTGAACCCGGCCGGCGCGCAGGCTCTTGACCTCCCAGCCTTCCAGAGCCAGACCGGCCTCGAACCGCTCCTCGATGAAGAAGTCATGACGGGCCTTTTTGTTGAGGGCGATGGTGGCGCTTCCAGAGGGCTTATTTTTTTTAATGGTCATTGGGCTATTATAAAAAATTTGCCGAGCGGCGCTGGTGAATTTAAGGTTTGCGTCGAACGAAAGAGTGGATCGGCAACGTATCATGCCAGCAGCCGTCGTTGACGGGTGGGTATGCGTGTCAGCCGATGAGCTTGAATATTTGGATAACGCGACCCTCTGATGCGATTTACCGTGGTCGTTCGGAATCCCGTGGGAAGAGTCTCGCGGGGCAGTGCTCCGAGCAAGGGAGGGGTGTGAGAGAGCTTCAGCGATTGGAGGCGTGCAACGAGTGCCGGTGGTACGACGCAGTTCTTTGGTTCCCTATAGTGCGGAGCAAATGTTCGATCTGGTCAACGATGTTGACTCCTATGCCCTGTTCTTGCCGTGGTGTACGGGGAGCCGGATACTGAGCCGACACGGTGACGAGATTCGGGCATCGGTAGACCTGGCCCGCGGGGGCATCCGCAAGACATTTACCACCTGTAACCGGATTCAGCATGGCAAGATGATCGAAATCCGGCTCGTCGAGGGTCCATTCCGACTTCTGGAGGGATTCTGGCGTTTTGACGGCCTGGCGGAGCGGCGAACGCGGATATCGTTGGATCTGGAGTTTGAGTTCTCCACCCGGCTCATCCAATTCGCGTTTGGACCGGTCTTTCATCAAATGGCCAACTCACTGGTCGACGCTTTTTGCAAGAGGGCGCACGAGGTTTATGACAACGCATGAGTTCATTACGGTGGAAGTGGTTTACGCGTCGCCTGACAATTCCATCATTCTGCCCGTCAAGTTGCCGGATGAATCGACGGTGCAGCAGGCCATCGAAGCGAGCGGTATTATCGGGCGCGTGCCGGAAATAGATCTGCAGGAGAACAAGGTCGGGATTTACGGCAAGGTCTGCAAGCTCGATCACAAACTGCGCAATGGGGACCGAATCGAGATCTACCGGCCGCTGATTGCCGATCCCAAATCGGCGCGCAAGAAAAAGACCAACGCCGGCGAGGTGTGACCCGGACGCGATTACCTCAACTTTTGGGCGTTGACCCCTGGAAGGGGCGGCGCTCCAACCGGTCAACCCGGTCGCCCGTGAAGTAGATGGAAAGACTCTCCAGCTTCGTTTCGCCCCGCCCGGGTTTCAGGTAATAGACGTAATCCCAGCGATTGGCATGGAAGGTGTCGGTGATGGCAGGGCTGCCGAGCAGAAACCGGACCTGGCGTTTGTCCATGCCCACTTGAAGCTTCTCCACCGCCGCTTCCTCGATGATGTTCCCCTGCTGGACATCGATCCGATGCACCCAGGATTCGCAGCCGGCCAGCATCAATCCAAGGATCACCGCTGCGATTGTGGAAGGGGAAACGATTTTCATTTAAGGTTGCCTGAGGATGGAATACCTTTAGGGTGCAGGATAATAACGAACTTGCTGTGCGTTGAATACGGGCATTTAACGAAGAGGATGGTGCGTTGGAAGGCGAAGACATCCGCAATGCCGGCTTGAAGGTGACGCAGCCCCGTCTGCGGATCCTGGATATGTTCGAATCCAGCCCGGCACGCCATATGGGTGCCGAAGAGGTCTATCGCAACCTGCTGGAGGATGGGCACGACATCGGATTGGCGACCGTTTATCGGGTGCTGACCCAGTTCGAGGCGGCAGGGCTGTTGACCCGCCACCACTTTGAGAGTGGCCATGCCGTCTACGAACTGACCCAGAGCAAGCACCACGACCATATCGTTTGCGTTCGCTGTGGTCGCGTTGACGAGTTTCGCAACGACGAGATCGAGAAGCTGCAGCGTTCCATTGCCGAGAAGGCCGGGTACGAGATCACCGACCACGTGCTCTATATCTACGGGCTTTGCTCCCCGTGCAGGCAGAAGGAAACCAGTGCGAAATGAAATCCGGCGTGGCCGCCGGAAGCGGGTGATTCCCCGGACTACTGCCAGCGTTCCATCATTTCGCGGGCATGGGCTTGCGTCTGAGCTGTGATCTCCGCGCCTCCCATCATGCGCGCCAACTCCTGCACCCGTTCGTCGTCTGCCAACAGCCGGATCGCGGTTCTGGTGCTGTTTCCGTCGATTCTCTTGCTGACGGCGTAGTGGTGATGGCCCTGCGCCGCGACCTGTGGAAGATGAGTAATACAGAGGATCTGGCGGCTGTCACCCAGTTGACGCATCAATGCACCCACCGTTTCGGCGACACTGCCACCGATACCGACGTCGACCTCGTCGAATATCAACGTGGGAATCAGGGCATTGCGCGTGGTAACCACCTGTACAGCCAGGCTGATGCGCGACAATTCACCGCCTGATGCCACCTTGTTGAGGGGGCGCAGTGGCTGACCTGGATTGGCGCTGACCAGGAATTCGACCTGATCCCAGCCTTGTGGCGAGGGTGTTCCCTCATTGATCGGCTCAAGCGCGATGTCAAACTGCCCACCCGACATCGCCAGCCCCTGCATGTAGTCGCTGACAGCGGCTGCCAGCTCCACGGCCGAGCGCCGGCGGGAGTCGCGCAGCGCCAGGGCGGCTTCGCGATAGGCGGCGCTCGCCTGTTCCAGTTCCCGATGCAGCTCTGAACGACGGCTATCGGCCTGGTTCAGGCCCTGTTGCTCGGTCAGCAGGTTCTCGAGGAGGCCGGGGAGTGCTTCCGCCTTGATGCGGTGCTTGCGCGACAGTTCAGAAATTTTCGCCAAACGTTCATCGATCCAGTTCAGCCGCTCCGGATCGAGTTCGATGTGACTGACGGTATCGCGCAGGTTGCGCACCGCTTCCTGAACCTGAATGGCGCAGTCACTCAGCAGGCCGTAGGTTTCCTGCAGAAGAGGGTGCAACGCGCTGTAGGGCTCCAGACTGTGCAGCGTTTGATTGAGGGCGGAAACGATATTCTGCTCATCGGCCTCGAAAAGCATCTCCTGCGCCCGTCCACAGGCACTCAGCAGCCCCTCCGCGTTGGCCAGACGGCCGTGCTCGGCTTCCAGCTCCGCGAGTTCGCCGTCGTTGAGAGCGAGCTCTTCCAATTCGCGGATCTGGTAGGCCAGCAGATCCCTTCGCGCAGCCCGGTCGGCGTCGGAGCGTTCCAGGGCGTCAAGCTCGTCACGCACTCTTCCCCAGGAGTGGGCAATTGTGGCCACTTGCGCGCGTAATTCGCCGTTACCCGCGTAGGCATCCAGGAGTTCCCGCTGCAGGGTACGCTGCAATAGCGACTGGTGCTCGTGCTGCCCATGAATGTCTACCAGCCGATCACCCAGCGCCTTGAGCTGCAGGAGCGTTACGGGACGACCGTTGATCCAGGCCTTGGAACGACCTTGAGTGGAGATGACGCGCCGAATGTGGCACTCGTCGTTCTCGGCGAGTTCCTCCTCTGCCAGCCACCGCTGTGCATCGTGCGCCAGCATGAGGTCGAAGCTGCCGATCACTTCCGCCTGTTCGCTGGTGGGGCTGATTACACTCGTGTCCGCGCGCTCTCCCAGGACCAGACCCAAGGCATCGATGACGATTGATTTGCCCGCGCCGGTCTCCCCGGTAATGACGCTCATGCCGGACTGAAAATCGAGCTCCAGGCGATCAACGATGACGAAATCGCGAATCTGTAGGTGTGTGAGCATCTATCGTTGGTGTTGTTGTGACCTGGTCCATGTTAATTGCTAAGAGCAATAGATTGCGTGCACTTGATTTGCCCTCTCGCAGGTATCGTTACGTGCCTTTCTTGCGCCGCGTTTTCCTGAAATTCCAACAGCTTGGGGGTGGAGTAGTCGATGACCGGTGCGGATCGGCGCTCACGTTATCACGCCCGATTGGCGGCGCCAAGCAACCTTGACGATTAGCACTCTGTAACATAGAGTGCCAGAGGAAACAAAATTGTCTCGCAGCAGATCATCCGATGTGATTCATGGCGGAAACCGATAGCCAGCAAACCCTACCCGAGCGTGGACAGCACCTTCTAAAGGTGTTGGTCGAGCGATTTATCGCCGATGGCGAACCCGTGGGGTCGAGAACCCTGGCCCGCGACAGTGGCCTCGAACTCAGTCCTGCCACCATCCGCAATGTGATCGCTGATCTCGAGGATCTGGGTTTGGTCGCCTCCCCGCACACATCAGCGGGCCGTGTGCCCACGGTAAAGGGTTACCGGATGTTCATCGACACCCTGCTCACTGTAAGCCCGTTGAGACGCAAGGAAATCCAGAAGTTGCGCACCGAGTTGCGCCTGAACACCGAACCCCAGGAGTTGTTGGGGCACGCCTCGAGTGTTCTATCGGAACTGACGAAAATGGCGGGTGTTGTAACCCTGCCGCGACGCGATCATATGGTGTTGCGCCAAGTGGAGTTCCTCTCGCTGTCCGGCAACCGGGTGTTGGTGATCCTGGTCTCCAAGGATGGCGAGGTGCAGAACCGGGTAATCCAGACCAATCGCTCCTACACCCGCTCACAGCTCGAGCAGGCCGCCAATTACATCAGCCAGCACGGTAAAGGCCTGGAACTGGAGGTGCTGCGCAACCGGCTGGTCAACGAGATGGATGCACTGCGGCAGAGCGTCACCCTGGAGATGCAGGCGGTGGTTGAGATGGCTGAGAAGACCTTCACGTCCGGGGATGACGAGCAAGCCGACTATGTCATGAGCGGTCAGACCAACCTGATGGGATTTGCGGAGCTTTCAAGTGTCGATCGCCTGCGCAGTCTGTTCGACGCCTTCGGGCAGAAGCGTGATCTGCTGCACCTGTTCGACCAGTGCCTGGAGGCCAAGGGTGTACAGATCTTCATCGGTGAAGAGTCAGGGTACAGCGTTCTCGATCAATGCAGTGTCGTCACTGCCCCTTATCGGGTAAGCGGGGAGACTGTGGGAGTCCTGGGTATAATCGGCCCGACGCGCATGGCCTACCACCGTGTAATCCCTATGGTCGATGTTACGGCTCGATTGCTTACAGCAGCCTTGAATCAGCGTTGAACACCCCCATTTGACCGAGAGGGTCAGCCGGCTGGCTGATCCCGCAGCGGGATTGCGCCGGCGCAAAGGTCGGGTGCGAGTGCTCTCGCCCGGGCCTGAATATTTTTCTTAAACAGCAAGTTAACAGCGGAGCTTGGGTTACAGATGGCAGATAAATCGACGCGAGTAGAAGAAGCGCCGGAGATCAAGGCCGCGCAGGATGCGGGGACAGGTCCGCAGGCTGAGTCGGTAGAGGCGACCGGCAACATGAACCCGACATCGGGAGGGGATGAACTGCAGCTCCTGCGCAGCCAGTTGAGTGCCGCGGAGGCCAAAGCGAGCGAGAACTGGGATCAGCTCTTGCGCACCAAGGCCGAAATGGACAATCTGCGCCGCCGCACGGAGCGCGAGCTGGAGAGTGCCCATAAATACGCCCTCGATCGGATGGCACAGGAGATATTGCCGGTAATCGATAGCCTGGAGGCGGGTCTGGGCGCGGCAAAAGCGGAGGGTGCCTCCGTCGAAAAGATTGTCGAAGGTACTGAATTGACACTGAAAATGCTGTTCAATGCGCTGGAGAAATTCGGCATTCAGGCGGTCGATCCGGAAGGAGAACGTTTCAATCCGGATTTTCATCAGGCGATGACCACGCAGCCAGCCAATCATGTCGAACCCAACACGGTGCTGACGGTTTTTCAGAAAGGGTATCTGCTCAATGACCGGTTGCTACGTCCCGCGCTGGTTTTAGTCTCCTCGGGCGCGGCCCAGGAGCCAGGATCCAAGGTGGACGAACGCGCTTGAAATAGCCGACAGCGCCCCCATCTACGCAACATGTGCCGGATTTGCCGGCGATTTTAAACATCCAACCCCGCCCTGCGGGAGAGACGAGCGGAGAGAGCAGTCATGGGTAAGATTATCGGTATAGACCTCGGGACCACCAACTCCTGCGTGGCTATCATGGAGGGCAACAAGCCACGCGTTATCGAAAACAGCGAGGGTGATCGCACCACGCCCTCCATCGTGGCCTACACCGATGATGGTGAGATCCTGGTCGGCCAGTCTGCAAAACGCCAGGCGGTGACCAACCCCAAGCACACCCTGTTTGCCATCAAGCGCCTGATCGGGCGTCGCTTCAAAGATGACGTCGTGCAGCGCGATATCAAAATGGTGCCCTACAAGATCATCGGCGCCGACAATGGTGACGCCTGGGTCGCTGTCAACGACAAGAAGATGGCGCCGCCGGAGATCTCTGCGCGCGTGCTGATGAAAATGAAGAAAACCGCCGAGGACTATCTCGGCGAGCCCGTCACCGAGGCGGTAATCACTGTCCCTGCCTACTTTAACGACTCCCAGCGTCAAGCCACCAAAGACGCCGGCAAGATCGCGGGTCTGGAGGTGAAGCGCATCATCAACGAGCCCACCGCCGCAGCCCTGGCCTACGGCATGGACAAGAAGCGCGGCGATACCAAGATCGCGGTCTACGACCTCGGTGGCGGCACGTTTGACATCTCGATCATCGAGATCGCCGAAGTGGATGGCGAGCACCAGTTCGAGGTGCTCTCCACCAACGGTGATACCTTCCTCGGCGGTGAGGATTTTGATCTGCGTATCATCGACTACCTGTCCGACGAATTTAAGAAAGACCAGGGTATCGATCTGCACAATGATCCGCTCGCGCTGCAACGTCTCAAGGAGGCTGCAGAAAAAGCCAAGATCGAGCTCTCCTCCAGCCAACAGACCGAGATCAATCTGCCCTACATCACGGCGGATCAGACCGGGCCCAAGCATCTCAACATCAAGATGACACGTGCCAAGTTGGAGTCGCTGGTTGAGGATCTGATCACCCGTACCATCGAACCGTGCAAGATCGCGCTCAAAGACGCAGGCCTGTCGGCCTCGGGAATCGACGATGTCATCCTCGTCGGCGGGCAGACCCGTATGCCCAAGGTCCAGGAGGCCGTCAAGAACTTCTTTGGTAAAGAGCCGCGCAAGGACGTTAACCCCGATGAGGCGGTAGCGGTCGGCGCGGCGATCCAGGGCGGTGTGCTGTCGGGCGACGTCAAGGATGTGCTGCTGCTGGATGTGACGCCGCTGTCGCTCGGTATTGAGACGCTGGGCGGTGTCATGACCAAGCTGATCGAGAAGAACACCACCATCCCGACCAAGGCCAATCAGGTCTTCTCGACAGCGGACGACAACCAAACGGCGGTAACCGTCCATGTCCTGCAGGGTGAGCGCGAGATCGCTTCGGGCAACAAATCGCTGGGCCGCTTCGACCTTGCCGACATCCCGCTGGCGCCGCGTGGCGTGCCGCAGATCGAGGTCACGTTCGATATCGACGCTAACGGTATTCTCAACGTGTCGGCCAAGGACAAAGCCACTGGCAAGCAACAGTCCATCGTCATCAAGGCCTCCAGCGGTCTCAACGATGACGAGGTCGAGCGCATGATCAAGGATGCCGAGGCGCACGCCGCTGAGGACAAGAAGGCGCGCGAGCTGGTGGATGCCCGCAATCAGGCGGACAACATGATTCACACCACCAATAAATCGCTGAAGGAACTGGGCGACAAGGTCGAAGCTGCCGAGAAGGCAGATATCGAGAAGGCTGTCGATGAACTCAAGGAGATCATGAAGGGCGACGATAAACAGGCCATCGAGGATAAGACGCAGGCATTGGCCGCTATTTCGGGCAAACTCGCCGAGCGCCTCTATGCCGACCAGGCCGAGGAGGCCACAGACAGTGGATCTTCGGCGGAAGGGCAGAGTGGTTCCGCCGGCAAGGACGATGTGGTAGATGCTGAGTTTGAAGAAGTCGAGGACGACCGAAAATAGATTGTAATCGCTCGACCCTTGAAACAATAAAGTGAAAGCGTGCAGGCGCAACCGCCTGCACGCTTTAGTCGTTTAAAGAGTGCGGACGGTACGCATGACCGTAAGTTCTCCATCAAGAACCAGAGAGTGATGTCGAAACGCGACTACTACGAAGTGCTGGGGGTTAACCGCAATGCCAGCGAAGCCGAGCTGAAAAAAGCCTACCGCCGCCTGGCGATGAAGCACCATCCTGACCGCAATCCCAATGACAATGTGGCGGAGGAGAGCTTCAAGGAGGCGAAAGAGGCGTATGAGGTGCTCTGCGATGCCCAGAAGCGCGCCGCTTATGACCAGTTCGGGCACGCCGGTGTCGATCCTGCCGCGGGCGGCCATGGTGGCGGGCCGAACTTCAGCGATATCTTCGGCGATGTGTTTGGCGATATCTTCGGCGGCGGTCGGGGGGGTGGCGGTGGCCAACGTGTCTATCGCGGGGCCGATCTACGCTACAACCTGGAACTGACGCTGGAGGACGCTGTCCGCGGTACCACGGTAAAGATCCGGGTGCCTACCCTGGTGCATTGTGATAGCTGCGGCGGCAGCGGCGCGAAGAAAGGCAGCAGCCCGACGACCTGTACCACCTGCGGCGGGCACGGTCAGGTGCGAATGCAACAAGGGTTTTTCGCTGTTCAACAAACCTGTCCACGGTGCAGGGGGCGGGGCACCATCATCAGCGATCCCTGCACATCGTGCCATGGCCAGGGACGCAAGCAGGAGCAGAAAACCCTCTCGGTTCGTGTACCGGCGGGCGTCGATACGGGCGACCGCATTCGCCTCGGCGGCGAGGGCGAAGCGGGCGAGAACGGAGGGCCTCCCGGTGATCTCTATGTCCATGTCGTGGTCAAGGAACACCCGATATTTACCCGCGAGGACAATCATCTCTACTGCGAGGTGCCGATCAGTTTCAGTACGGCGGTACTGGGCGGTGAGCTGGATGTGCCCACGCTGGACGGCAAGGTGGTTCTGAAGATTCCGGCGGAAACGCAGACGGGTAAACTGTTCCGGTTGCGTGGCAAGGGAGTTAAACCGGTTCGTGGTGGTGCGGTTGGCGACCTGCTTTGCAGAGTGCAGATTGAGACCCCGGTCCATCTGACCGCACGCCAAAAGGAGTTGCTGGAGGAGTTCGAGAAGTCCGTGGGCGAGAATGTAGACCGCCACAGTCCACGCGCAACATCCTGGCTGGATGGAGTTAAAAAGTTTATTGAAAACATAGGGTTTTGATGTTTATTTAATGTTGTTTGCACGCAACGATCGCAGGGCATAAGGACAAGCAAACGTGACCAGAATCGCTATCGCTGGTGCCGCCGGGCGTATGGGGCGCAGTCTAATCGAGGCGTGTCGTCAAACCGCTGGCCTGGAGCTGGGAGCGGCCCTCGAACGGCCCGGGTCCGCTGCCCTCGGCGTCGATGCCGGGGTGCTCGCCGGCGGCGAGGCGTTGGGCATCGAAGTGACCGATCGACTTGAAGATGTCGTCGACCGCTTCGATGTACTGATTGATTTCACGCTCCCCGAAGCGACCAGCACTCACCTCGCCGTGTGCCGCCGCGCCGGGCGGCAGATGGTGATCGGGACCACCGGACTCAATACCAGCCAGCGGGCCGAACTCGAGCAGGCGGCCGATTCAATCGGAATCGTGTTTGCCCCGAACATGAGCGTCGGTGTCAATCTCTGCTTCAAGCTCCTCGATCTCGCGGCAAGGGTGCTGGGTGAAGAGGTGGATATCGAGATTATCGAGGCGCACCATCGCCACAAAGTGGATGCCCCCTCGGGCACCGCACTGCGCATGGGCGAGATTGTCGCCCAAGCTCTAGGTCGCGATCTGGAGCAGTGCGCGGTTTACGGTCGCGAGGGGCGTTCCGGCGAACGCGAACGCAAGACGATCGGCTTCGAGACGATTCGCGCCGGCGACATCGTTGGCGATCACACTGTGCTTTTCGCTGGCGTTGGTGAGCGCGTCGAGATTACGCACAAGGCCTCGAGCCGTATGACTTTTGCAAAAGGCGCCATAAGAGCGGCTGGTTGGATCATGCAACAGCCGCACGGCCTGTACGATATGCAGGATGTGCTGGGATTGCGTGACTGAGCACCTCTCACGGAGGGAGAGTGGCCAGCCGTCGTGGACACTCGCTGCACACTTCCGGTAAAATCCCCGCGGTTTACCGAGCGTCATTCTTCGAGTTTTTAAAGGAACGGGAGGGGGCCAACGCCCCGTCCCGTTTTCTGCGCCTGAAAGTTTAAGGAGATCACCTTTGAGCGAGCCTGCCCTGTTGGCTTTGGAAGATGGGAGCCTCTTTCGCGGCCAATCGATTGGTGTCACAGGGCAAACCACCGGTGAGGTGGTCTTCAATACCGCTATCACGGGTTACCAGGAGATCCTCACCGATCCCTCCTACAGCCGGCAGATAGTCACTCTGACCTATCCCCACATCGGAAATGTGGGTACCAACAGTGCCGATGCGGAATCCGACGCCGTGCATGCCGCCGGTTTGGTGATTCGCGATCTGCCACCCCTGGCCAGCAGCTGGCGCAACGAACAATCGCTCGATGAATATCTGAAAGCGCATAATCTAATCGGTATCGCTGATATCGACACGCGACGTTTGACTCGCCTGCTGCGCGAAAAGGGGGCGCTCAGCGGCTGTATCATCGCGGGTGGGGATATTGATGAAAGCATTGCTCTGGAGGCGGCACGCAGTTTTCCTGGCCTCAAAGGGATGGATCTTGCCCGAGAGGTGACCACCCGCGAAACCTACGAGTGGGCGGAGGGTACCTGGGATCTGGATGCGGGTACGCCGCGTGAGTACGGTGATCTGCCACGCTATCGCGTGATTGCCTACGATTTCGGCGTCAAGCACAACATTCTGCGGATCCTGGTCGATCACGGGTGCCGGGTCACAGTGGTGCCCGCCACCACGCCGGCAGCCGATGTGCTGGCGATGAAGCCGGACGGGGTATTCCTCTCCAATGGGCCCGGCGATCCGGAGCCTTGCGACTACGCGATCACCGCCATCCGCGATATCGTTGAGGCGCGTATTCCCGTTTTTGGCATCTGCCTGGGTCATCAGTTGCTGGCGCTGGCCAGCGAGGCGCGTACCCTGAAGATGAAATTCGGCCACCATGGCGTCAATCACCCGGTGCTCGAGAACGCCAGCGGGCGCGTTATGATCAGCAGCCAGAATCACGGCTTCGCCGTCGACGAGCAGAGCCTGCCGGCCAATCTATGCGCCACTCATCGTTCCCTGTTCGATAATTCGCTGCAGGGTGTCGAACGTACCGATCGTCCCGCTTTCGGTTTTCAGGGTCATCCCGAGGCGAGCCCGGGACCGCATGACGTCGCGCACCTGTTCGAGCACTTTATCGCCCTGATGAATCACAAGGTCCAGGCCACCGGGACGCGATGAGTTCAAGTTGCCACCCGATTTCGACATTCCAAGCACAACCCTGAAGCTCGCAGCTAATCCATGCCTAAACGTACAGACATCAAGTGCATCCTGATCATCGGTGCCGGCCCCATCGTCATCGGCCAGGCCTGCGAGTTCGACTACTCCGGGGCGCAGGCGTGCAAGGCGCTGCGGGAGGAGGGCTACCGCGTCATCCTGGTGAACTCCAATCCGGCCACAATCATGACCGACCCGAACATGGCCGACGCCACCTACATCGAGCCGATAACCTGGCAGACGGTTGCGGCGGTTATCGAAAAGGAACGTCCCGATGCGTTGTTGCCGACCATGGGTGGGCAGACGGCGTTGAATTGCGCGCTCGATCTGGCGCGCGAAGGGGTGCTGGAAAAGTATGGCGTCGAGATGATTGGCGCGGATCGCGACGCCATCGACAAAGCGGAGGATCGCGAGCGGTTTCGCGAGGCGATGCGCAGCATCGGATTGGATACCCCGCGCTCGGCGATCGCCCACAGCATCGAGGTAGCGCTGCAGGTACAGGCGCAGATCGGTTTTCCCACCATCATTCGTCCTTCGTTCACACTGGGCGGCAGTGGCGGTGGCATCGCGTACAATCGTGAGGAATTCGTGGAGATTTGCGAGCGCGGACTCGACCTTTCGCCGACCAACGAGTTGCTGATCGAGGAATCGGTCCTGGGGTGGAAGGAATTCGAGATGGAAGTGGTGCGCGATCGCGCAGACAACTGCATCATCGTCTGCTCCATCGAGAATTTCGATCCGATGGGCGTGCATACGGGAGATTCCATCACCGTGGCACCGGCACAAACACTGACCGACAAGGAGTATCAGCGCCTGCGTGATGCTTCAATTGCAGTGCTTCGTGAAATCGGAGTCGATACCGGCGGCTCCAATGTTCAGTTCGCCATCAATCCCGACGACGGGCATATCGTCATCATCGAAATGAACCCGCGCGTTTCGCGCTCCTCGGCGCTCGCCTCGAAGGCCACCGGGTTCCCCATTGCGCGGGTCGCCGCCAAGCTGGCAGTCGGTTACACGCTCGACGAGTTGCGCAACGAGATTACCGAAGGTGCGACACCCGCATCGTTCGAACCCACCATTGATTACGTGGTAACCAAAATCCCGCGCTTTGCCTTCGAGAAGTTCCCACAGGCCGATCCACGCCTCACAACCCAGATGAAATCGGTCGGGGAGGTGATGGCCATCGGCCGCACGTTCCAGGAGTCGCTGCAGAAGGCGCTGCGGGGACTGGAAACCGGCATCGATGGACTGGATGAGATCATCGACGACGAGGTCGAGGATGTCATGGCGCGCATCCGACAGGAGTTGGGACAACCAGGTCCTGATCGCATCCGCTACCTTGGGGATGCTTTCCGCCACGGCATGAGCCGTGAAGAAATCTTTACGCTGAGTAAGATCGATCCCTGGTTTCTGGTGCAAATCGAAGCTCTGATAGCCCTCGAGACGAAGTTGAAGGGTCGTTCGCTCACCTCGATCAAAGAGCGGGAGCTGTTCCGCCTCAAGCGCAAGGGTTTTTCCGACCGGCGCCTGGCCAGGCTGATGGGGAGCACCGAGTTTGCGGTACGCGAGTGGCGTCATGCCATGAACGTACGCCCGGTTTTCAAGCGAGTCGATTCATGCGCCGCCGAGTTCGCCACCGCGACCGCGTACCTGTATTCCACCTATGAGGAGGAGTGCGAGGCCGAACCGACGCAGAGCAAGAAGATCATGGTGTTGGGTGGTGGACCGAATCGCATCGGCCAGGGCATCGAGTTCGATTACTGCTGCGTGCATGCCGCGTTCGCGATGGCCGAGGATGGTTATGAAACCATTATGATCAACTGCAATCCGGAGACCGTCTCGACGGATTACGATACCTCGGACCGCCTCTACTTCGAGCCGCTGACCCTTGAGGATGTTCTGGAGATCATCCATGTCGAACAGCCCATGGGCGTCATTGTTCAATACGGTGGCCAGACGCCTCTTAAACTGGCGCGCGAACTGGAGAAGGCGGGCGCTCCGATCATCGGCACCACGCCTGACTCTATCGATCTGGCCGAGGATCGCGAACGATTCCAGCAGCTGATCGAAAAGCTGGGTTTGCGTCAACCACCCAACCGCACGGCGCGTGATCCCGAGCAGGCAGTACTTCTGGCGCGCGAGATCGGCTACCCGCTGGTGGTGCGTCCCTCGTACGTCCTGGGAGGGCGGGCGATGGAGATCGTTTACAGCGAAGAGGATCTGCGCCGCTACATGCGCGAAGCGGTCAAAGTCTCCAACGATTCGCCGGTATTGCTCGATCGCTTTCTTGATGACGCCATTGAGGTGGATGTGGATGCAATCTGCGACGGTCAGCATGTGCTCATCGGCGGAATCATGGAACATATCGAACAGGCGGGCGTTCATTCGGGCGATTCGGCCTGTTCGTTGCCGCCGTATACCTTGAGCCAGGCGATTCAGGATCGCCTGCGCGAGCAAACCGCCCAGATGGCCCGCGAACTCGGTGTGGTAGGCCTGATGAACGTCCAGTTTGCGATTCAAGACGACGCGATCTACGTGCTGGAGGTCAATCCCCGCGCATCGCGAACCGTACCATTCGTCTCCAAGGCTTGCGGTTTACCGCTGGCCAAGATCGCCGCACGCTGCATGGCGGGGCGTACACTTGCCGAACAAGGTGCAACCAAGGAGCGCATCCCCAGCTACTATTCTGTCAAGGAGGCGGTTTTTCCCTTCAACAAGTTCCTCAAGGTCGATCCCCTGCTTGGCCCGGAGATGAAATCCACCGGTGAGGTGATGGGCGTTGGGAAAAGTTTCGGCGAAGCATTCGCCAAGGCTCTACTAGGCGGCGGGATGGGATTGCCGCATAGCGGTCGCGCGCTGATCAGTGTGCGCGATGCCGACAAGCCGGGTGCTGTTCGGGTCGCGCGCGAACTTGCGGAACTGGGATTCGGGCTGGTTGCCACAGGCGGCACCTGCACCGCGATTCAACAGGCAGGACTGGATTGTCAACGGGTAAACAAAGTCAAAGAGGGACGGCCGCATATCGTGGATATGATCAAAAACGGCGAGATCGATTTCATCATCAACACGACCGATGGCAAGCAGGCGATTGCCGATTCCTCGGAGATCCGGCGGGTTGTGTTGCATTTCAAGATTAGTTACACCACGACGCTCGCAGGAGCGCGCGCCACGGTGCAGGCGCTACGCGAGTCGAACCTGTCGAAAGTATACAGACTGCAGGATCTGCACCAGGGAGTTATGGAATGAACAAGATTCCTCTGACCGCCAAGGGCGCGGAACGTCTTCGAGAAGAGTTGCGACGGCGCAAGAGCGAGGATCGCCCGACAGTGATCAGGGCCATTGCCGATGCGCGCGCGCATGGCGATCTTAAAGAGAACGCCGAGTATCATGCCGCGCGCGAACAGCAGGGTTTTATCGAGGGGCGAATCCGTGAGCTGGAATCGTCACTGTCGCATGCGCAGATCATCGACGTAGCTCATCTGAACGCCAATGGCAAGGTGGTTTTTGGGGCGACCGTGGATCTGGTTGACGAAGATACCGGCGAGCAAATCAGCTACCAGATCGTCGGCGATCTGGAGGCAGATATCAAACACAATCGCATTTCGATCAGTTCCCCCATTGCGCGGGCCCTGATCGGTAAACACGAGGGCGACATTGCCGCTGTGAAAGCGCCTTCAGGAGTGAAGGAATTCGAGATCATCGGGGTTCGTTACGAGTAACCGGGTCGAATCAGCGGACAGCTTTGCCCGGGCCGGGCAGAATGATCTTGGGCTTGCTGGGGTGGCGGCGGAAGAACAGCGCTGTGTGGCCGATCGCGTGAACCAGTTCACAATCGAGTTGTTCGGCGATTCGCTCAATCATGGCGCGACGTTCTTGACGATCCGCGGCGTTGAGACGCATCTTGATCAGTTCGTGATGATTCAGGGCGCCATCCGCTTCTGCCAACACCGAATCGGACAATCCGGACTGTCCTACCATGACTACGGGTTTGAGATGATGACCCAATTGCCGCAGATGCCGTTTCTGATGCTCCGCTAACGCCATGTCCGAGCTGCCTGCAAAATCCGAAGAGTGCGCGAGTGTACCGCAACCGCCCATACGTTTCACCGTGATCCAGAGTCCGCTCAATCGGGTCAAACTTGAACTGGCCGGTGTACTGGCAATCGCTGTACCTCTCTATGTGTTGGTCGAGATTCTGCTGACCACGGGTTGGACACAGGTACTGGTGCTGGCCGGCTACGGCGCGGTTTCGGGGATATGGCTGGCACTGCGTGCGCGGCGTGTGGTCGCGGAGTCTGCCGATGCGCTATCCCGAGGCTGAACGGAGTGACTCAGCGCAAAAAGAGCCGACGGTGGCTGGATGAACATTTCTCCGACACCTTCGTCAAGCGCGCGCAGAAGGAAGGCGCGCGTTCGCGGGCCATCTATAAATTGGAGGAGATCGATACTCGTAATCGCTTGCTGAAGCCCGGGATGACGGTCGTCGATCTGGGGGCGGCACCCGGAGGATGGTCCGAGTATGCTGCACGGCGAGTGGGGGAGAGCGGGAAGGTGATAGCGCTGGACATCCTGCCGATGAACTCGATAGCCGACGTGACCGTGCTGCAGGGGGATTTTCGGGATGACGAAACGCTCACCCTGCTGCTCGAAACTCTGGGAAATCGCCCTGTAGACCTTGTACTTTCCGATATGGCCCCCAATCTAAGTGGGGTGAAGGTAACGGACCAGGCGCGCGCGATGCATCTGATCGAACTGGCATTGGCCCTGGCGCGGCAGGTACTGCGACCCGGGGGTGATCTTCTGGTGAAGCTATTCCAGGGGGAGGGTTCGGAGCAGTTTTTACGTGATTTGCGAAAAAACTTCGCTAAGGTATTGATTCGCAAACCACAAGCCTCTCGTTCACGCAGTGCAGAGGTCTATGTTTTGGCGAGGAACTATATTATAAAGAAGTGAACGGGCGCGGAGGATCGCTGGTAGTCTGGTGCTAATTCCTCCGGTTTCACTCAGGAACTAACAGTGGTGTGGTGCACCTAATCCTGAGCAGCTGATAAATCAACACCGGCTTAAGCCGGCAGTCTCTCCTCACACCGAGGCCGAGGTTGGAGGTAACGGAACCTTGAACGACATGGCAAAAAATCTGATTCTTTGGGTGATCATCGCCATCGTGCTGATGTCGGTCTTCAATAATTTTGGCAACCGCCCGACGGCCACCAACTCCATCGCCTATTCGGAGTTCCTCGCCGAAGTACGTCAAGGCAACGTTGAAAAAGTGGTGATCGAAGACAAAATCATCCACGGTGTATTCCGTTCAGGAGGCAAGTTCACCTCTTACAGTCCCAGCGACGACGGTCTGATCGGTGACCTGCTCAATGCGGGTGTTCAGATCGATGTGCGCGAGCCCCAGCAACAGGGCATCTTGATGCAGATTTTCATCTCCTGGTTCCCCATGCTGCTGCTGATTGGTGTCTGGATATTCTTCATGCGACAGATGCAGGGCGGTGCCGGCGGACGGGGTGCGATGTCGTTCGGCAAGAGCCGGGCGCGCATGCTGAGCGAAGATCAGGTAAAGGTCAACTTCAACGACGTTGCGGGTGTCGAAGAGGCCAAGGAGGAGGTCAGCGAGTTGGTGGATTTCCTTCGCGACCCGAGCAAGTTTCAGGCGCTGGGTGGTAAAATCCCCCGCGGCATACTGATGGTGGGAGCACCGGGTACGGGCAAGACGCTGTTGGCCAGGGCTATAGCCGGTGAGGCCAAAGTGCCGTTCTTTACCATTTCGGGATCCGACTTTGTGGAGATGTTCGTGGGTGTCGGCGCCTCGCGCGTACGCGATATGTTCGAACAGGCAAAAAAGCATGCGCCGTGCATCATCTTCATCGATGAGATTGACGCGGTCGGACGTCACCGCGGAGCGGGCCTGGGCGGCGGCCACGATGAGCGCGAACAGACCCTTAATCAGTTGCTGGTGGAGATGGATGGTTTCGAAGGCAATGAAGGGGTCATCGTCATTGCGGCAACCAACCGCCCCGATGTCCTGGATCCGGCGCTGTTGCGGCCGGGTCGTTTTGACCGCCAGGTCGTGGTGCCGTTGCCTGACGTACGTGGCCGTGAGCAGATCCTGAAGGTTCACATGCGCAAGGTGCCGGTCGCCGACGACGTCAATACCAGCGTCATCGCCCGCGGTACACCCGGTTTCTCGGGTGCCGATTTGGCCAATATCATCAACGAGGCCGCCCTGTTTGCCGCGCGTGGCAACAAGCGGCTGGTGGAGATGGATGATTTCGAGAAGGCCAAGGACAAGATCATGATGGGTGCTGAACGGCGCTCCATGGTGATGAGCGAGAAGGAGAAGCGGCTCACTGCGTATCACGAGTCCGGTCACGCCATCGTCGGCCGCCTGGTGCCTGATCATGATCCGGTGCACAAGGTCACCATCATTCCCCGCGGCCGGGCCCTGGGCGTCACCATGTTTCTCCCCGAGGAGGATCGCTATAGCCTGAGCAAGCAGCGCCTGGAGAGTCAGATCTCCAGCCTGTTCGGCGGCCGCGTGGCCGAGGAGTTGGTTTTTGGCTTCGAAAACGTCACGACGGGTGCCCAGAATGATATCCAGCGCGCTACCGAGATTGCCCGTAGCATGGTCACCAAATGGGGACTTTCGGAGCGCCTCGGCCCGCTGACCTACAGCGATGAGGAGGGTGAGGTGTTTCTGGGTCACTCGGTAACCAAGCATAAAGAGGTGTCGGATGAGACCTCGCATGCCATCGACGAGGAGATCCGCTCGGTCATCGACCGTAACTACGAGCGCGCCAACCGCATCCTCACTGAAAATCTGGATAAGCTGCATGCGATGGCGGAAGCGCTGATCAAGTATGAGACCATTGATTCCGATCAGATCAACGATGTCATGGCGGGTAAGGCTCCACGGCCGCCCAAGGATCTGCAGGAGCCCAATGAACCACCGCCGGATGCAGGTGCCGAAGCCGCTGATCGCAAAGAGAAACCAGAGGGCCCGATCGGAGGGCCGGCCAGCCAGCACTAATGAACCAGGAAACAGCGACAGGCGCCGGCATTGCCGGCGCCTTTTCCGTTCTGGACTGTGCGGGTCGATCGCTGGATCTGAACCGGCCACGGGTCATGGGCGTGGTCAACGTGACCCTCGATTCCTTTTCAGACGGTGGACGGTTCTATGATCCCCAAGCGGCGGTTGCGCAGGCGCTGGCGTTGGTGGAGGCGGGTGCGGCGATCCTTGATATTGGCGGTGAATCGACCCGCCCGGGGGCGACCGGGGTCGATGCAGCGGAAGAGATCGATCGTGTCGTGCCGCTCATCGAAGCGCTTCAAGGTCAATGCGATGTCCCGATTTCCATCGATACCAGCAAGCCGGACGTCATGAAAGCGGCGGTGGCCGCGGGAGCCGGTATGATCAACGATGTACGGGCCCTCGCCGAGCCTGAAGCCATGGCAATGGCGGCAGAGTGCGGGGTGCCGGTTTGCCTGATGCACATGCGGGGTGAGCCCCGCACCATGCAGCAGGCGCCGCATTATCATGACGTTGTGATGGAGGTGCGCGATTTCCTGGCCAAACGGGTGGCGGCCTGTGTTGCTGCTGGTATTCCAAGAGATCGCATCCTCATCGATCCGGGATTCGGTTTCGGTAAAAGTCTCGTCCACAACCTGCGGTTGTTGAAAGGGTTGCCGGCATTTCATGAGATGGGCCTGCCCATACTGGTGGGGTTGTCGCGCAAATCGATGATTGGCGCGATACTTGGCAGGCCGGTCGACGAACGGTTGATTGGCAGCATTGCGCTTGCCAGTCTCGCGGCGTGGTTGGGTGCGGCAGTGATCCGCGTCCACGACGTTCGGGAGACGGTGGACGCCATAAAGGTCGTCGCGGCGGTACAGGGCGTTTAGCGGAGGTCAAGGATGTCAGCACGCAGCTATTTTGGGACCGACGGGATCCGTGGTCGCGTTGGTACCGACCCGATCACCGCATCCTTCATGTTGCGCCTGGGGTGGGCGGCGGGGCGGGTTCTGGCTCGCCATGGTCGCGGTAAGGTCCTCATCGGCAAGGACACCCGACTGTCGGGGTACATGTTCGAGTCGGCCCTGGAAGCGGGGCTCTCTGCGGCGGGGGTGGATATCGAGCTGCTGGGTCCGATGCCCACACCGGGCGTTGCCTATCTTACGCGCACCCTGCGCGCCCAGGCCGGTATCGTCATCAGCGCCTCGCACAACCCGTTTCAGGACAACGGGGTCAAGTTCTTCTCTGCCGACGGCGCGAAGTTGCCTGACGGGGTCGAGCTGGCCATCGAGCAGGAACTGGATCGGCCCATGGAGACGGTGGATTCCGCAAACCTGGGCCGCGCCAGACGTATTGGCGACGCGGTGGGGCGCTACATCGAGTTCTGTAAAAGCACGGTGACCATCGGGCTGCGCTTGAGCGGCCTGCGCGTGGTGATCGATTGCGCCCACGGCGCCACCTATCAGATAGCTCCGAGTGTCTTCACCGAGCTCGGTGCCGAGGTCAGCACCATCGGCTGTCAGCCGGACGGATTGAACATCAACGCCGGATGCGGATCCACGCATCCCGAGACGCTGTCGCAGGCGGTGGTCAATCGCGATGCGGATCTGGGCATTGCCTTCGATGGCGATGGCGACCGCGTAGTGATGGTCGATGACCAGGGCACGGTGATCGACGGCGACCAATTGCTCTATATCATTGCGCTGGCACGGCATCGCGCCGGCGCTCTTGCCGGGCGCGTCGTCGGTACGCAGATGACCAATCTCGGCATGGAGAAGGCGCTCGAGGCGTGTGGGATCGGTTTGGAGCGCACCCAGGTGGGTGATCGCTATATCCTCGAGGCCCTCAACCGGGAAGGATGGAACCTGGGCGGGGAATCATCGGGGCATATCATCTGCCTCGACCGTACGACCACCGGCGACGGCATCGTTTCGGCCCTGCAGGTGCTTGAGGCACTTTGCCATCAGGGTTGCACTCTGCGCGAGGCCGTATCCGGTATGCAGCTCTACCCCCAGAGGATGATCAATGTGCCGCTGCCCGGTTGCGTGGAGGTGATGAACGCTCCCGGCGTTGTGCAGGCCGTCAACGATGTGGAAAACGAACTCAACGGTCGCGGTCGCGTCTTGCTGCGTCCCTCGGGTACCGAGCCCGTGGTGCGGGTGATGGTTGAGGGGGAAGATGGAAAACAGGTGGAATTGCTTGCGAGCCAATTGGCGGATCGAGTCAGCGTCGTGGTTGCGGAGCTCGCAAGCACCCCCTAAGGGGTGGTCGGCTCCACCTTTCCGGTCAATTGATTTATCGAGAGTGCGTCGGTAAGCTATCGCGCCTTTGCGATGGAGGGGAACACTATGCGCCAACCGCTGGTTGCCGGTAACTGGAAGATGAATGGCTCGCGGGAAAGCGTCGATGCATTGCTGACCGGGATCAAGCAGGGATTGAATCCGCAACTCAGCACGGAAATCGTCGTGTGCCCCCCTTTCGTCTATTTGGGCCAAGTGGCGGAATCGCTGCAGGGGTCTGGCGTGCAGTGGGGCGCGCAGACCGTCTCGGAGTTCGATGCGGGTGCCTACACCGGCGAGGTGGCCCCGGCTATGCTCAGGGATTTCGCTTGTCGCTACGTTATTGTCGGCCATTCCGAGCGCCGTTCCCTCTACGGCGAGGGCGACACCACGGTGGCCAAAAAGTTTGCTGCCGCCCAACAGGCAGGGCTGCGACCGATACTTTGTGTGGGAGAATTGCTGGAAGAGCGCGACCAGGGGATCACCGAACAGGTGATCGGCAGGCAGTTGGATGCGGTGCTCGAACACTCGGGTGTCGGTGCGCTCGCCGATGCCGTAGTCGCCTACGAACCGGTGTGGGCTATCGGCACCGGTAAGACCGCATCACCGCAGCAAGCCCAGGATGTGCATGCGTTCATTCGTGGCCGTGTGGCGGAGCTTGATGCTACAATTGCCGCCGCTCTGCGCATCCTCTATGGCGGCAGTGTCAAGGCGGCCAATGCCGTCGAACTGTTTGGGATGCCCGATATCGACGGTGGTCTGATCGGCGGAGCTGCCCTGCAGTCCGAGGAATTTCTAGCGATCTGCCGCGCTGCCCGGTGAGTCGGCAGGTCTACGAGAAGGTTTGAATGAAGACAATTTTTTTGGTTGTGCACGTGTTGCTGGCGATGGGTGTTATCGGCCTGGTGTTGATTCAACACGGCAAGGGTGCCGATGCTGGCGCTGCCTTTGGCAGCGGAGCTTCGTCGACAGTATTCGGGTCGCGCGGTTCGGCGTCGTTCTTGACCCGGACCACGGGGGTGTTGGCGGCACTCTTTTTTCTAACCAGCCTCTCCCTGGCCTATTTGGCATCGGGCAGCCGCGATACTCAGAGTACGTTGGAGAAACTGCTGCCGGCTCAAACCGAAACCGCGGTCCCAGCGGCGCCGGTAGACTCGACCTTGCCCGCAACCTCGGACAAGCCGGGGGATTTACCTGCGGTACCGCAGACCAGTGATAAACCCACGCAGTAAGTTATTGCCGAAGTGGTGGAATTGGTAGACACGCCGTCTTGAGGGGGCGGTGGCGTAAGCCGTGCCGGTTCAAGTCCGGCCTTCGGCACCAACAGTGGACGGCGCTCCGTGCAAACGAGCGCCGTTTTTGTTGGCCGATTCAGTACGGGCGGTTATTCACTCTATTCAGCGCGGTTATAGAACGAGGTGTGCGCCGTGGTGTTTTTCTTGACCGTTCCAAGCGAGTATGCGGTACGGGTAGGAAAAGTGACCGAATTGACGCAAGCGCCCGCAAATAATCGGCGTCAGGGGTGCTTATTAAGGAGTGATTATAGTATGATGCGGCGCCGTAACGGGAGCTAGGAAAAGCCCGTTCCGCAACAGGTGCAAAGCGTTCGCCAGGCTACCCCTAAGGGGTGCTGGAGTCGCCTTCCCTCACCGAGTTAGGCGCCTGTGTTCGAGCGACTCGCTCATTGTGTGCACAGGTCACCCGGATTCCGTGCACTGGCTGATTCAACGGGGGCTTGCTAAGCGACAGCCATGTTAGAGAACTACCTACCCATACTGCTCTTTATAGTGATTGGCCTCGCTTTTGGCGTTGGCCCCATGCTGGCCGGCGCCATACTCGGTCCGCGGCGCCCCGACAGTGAAAAACTCTCGCCCTACGAATGCGGCTTTGAGGCATTCGAAGATTCGCGCATGAAGTTCGACATCCGCTACTACCTGGTTGCCATTCTTTTCATCATTTTTGATCTGGAAATAGCATTCCTCTTTCCCTGGGCCATCGTACTGGATCAGATCGGCATGTTCGGCTATCTGGCCATGGTCCTCTTCCTGGGTATCCTCGTCATCGGTTTCATCTACGAGTGGAAGAAGGGCGCCCTGGAGTGGGAATAGAGCAGGGGCGTAGGCTGCAAGCCCCGAATTCGGGGGGATCTCTTGCTCGGTCGGTCAATCGGTGCTTGACGCCAGATACTGTCACTACAAGGCAGCGTTGCAATGGGTATTGAAGGCATTCTCGAAAAAGGTGTGATCACCACTACGGCCGACAAGGTCATCAACTGGGCACGTACCGGTTCGCTGTGGCCCATGACCTTTGGCCTGGCCTGCTGCGCGGTGGAGATGATGCATGCCGGCGCAGCGCGCTACGATCTCGATCGATTCGGCATCATCTTTCGCCCCAGTCCGCGTCAATCCGACGTGATGATTGTCGCCGGCACACTGTGCAACAAGATGGCCCCAGCACTGCGCAAGGTCTACGATCAGATGGCCGAGCCGCGTTGGGTGATCTCCATGGGTTCCTGTGCCAACGGCGGAGGATACTACCACTACTCCTATTCGGTGGTTCGCGGTTGTGATCGCATAGTACCGGTGGATATCTATGTACCCGGTTGCCCGCCGACGGCCGAGGCGCTGCTGTACGGGATCATCCAATTGCAGAACAAGATTCGCCGTACCAACACCATTGCACGCTGAGAGAACTGAATCATGGCTCAATCCGCTGAGATCCTGGCTGCGCGCGTTCGCCAAAATTTGAGCGACCCTGGTGTCGAGGTGACGCTAGCCGTGGGCGAAGTGACGGTCGAGGTGCCTGCCGAACAATGGACGGCCAGCTGCAGGCTGTTGCGCGATACCCCTGAATTGGCTTTCGAGGAACTGATCGATCTGTCGGGGATTGATTACTCGACCTATGGGCAGGTGGAGTGGAATTCCGACACCTTCTCCGGTGGTGGTTTTAGCCGTGGTGCGGAGCGCGCACAGCCGATCGTCGAAGAGCATGCTTTTCAGCCCAAGAGGCGATTTGCGGTAGCAGCACACCTGTTATCGGTCACCCACAATCAACGCATTCGCGTGCGCGCTTACTGCGTCGATGATGAATTCCCGAAACTGGACTCACTGGTCGATGTTTGGAACTCCGCCAATTGGTACGAGCGCGAGGCGTTCGATCTGTTTGGCATTCTGTTTGAAGGTCATCCCGATCTGCGCCGTATCCTTACCGACTATGGATTCGTCGGTCATCCGTTCCGCAAGGATTTCCCGCTCTACGGGCATGTGGAGATGCGGTATGACCCCGCGCAGCAACGCGTGGTTTACGAACCGGTGAAGATTGAACCGCGTGTTCTCGTGCCGCGAGTGATTCGCAAGGATCACCGCTATCTCGGTGCTGGCCGCATACCCGATCAGGAGCAGACTTGATTATCGGATCAATGAACAATGGCTGAGATTCGCAACTATACGATCAACTTTGGGCCGCAGCACCCGGCGGCCCACGGCGTATTGCGTCTGGTGCTGGAGATGAACGGTGAGGTGATTCAGCGTGCCGATCCGCATATCGGACTGCTGCATCGCGCCACGGAAAAGCTCGCTGAAAGCAAGCCGTTCAATCAGAGTGTTCCCTACATGGATCGGCTCGACTACGTCTCCATGTTGTGCAACGAGCATGCTTACGTCATTGCCATCGAGCGATTGCTGGGAATCGAGGTGCCTATCCGTGCCCAATACATCCGCGTGATGTTCGATGAGATCACCCGCATCCTCAATCATCTGATGTGGATCGGCACCCATGCACTGGATGTCGGGGCGATGACGATGTTTCTCTACGCATTCCGCGAGCGCGAAGATCTGATGGATTGCTACGAGGCGGTCTCGGGCGCACGCATGCACGCGGCCTACTATCGGCCCGGAGGCGTCTACCGCGATCTGCCGGACCGCATGCCGCATTACTCGGCATCCAAGTGGCACAACGCCAAGGATGTGGAGCGGCTCAATGCCAACCGTCAGGGCTCGCTGCTCGATTTTATCGACAACTTTACCCAACGTTTTCCTGCCTATGTCGACGATTACGAAACGTTGTTGACCGATAACCGGATATGGAAACAACGCACGGTGGGCATCGGCGCCGTTTCAGCCGAGCGCGCGCTGCAGCTTGGTTTCACCGGACCGATGTTGCGCGGTTCGGGCGTCGAGTGGGATTTGCGCAAGAAGCAACCTTACGAAGTCTATGATCGCCTCGATTTCGACATACCCGTGGGGGTCAACGGCGATTGCTACGACCGCTATCTGGTGCGCATGGAAGAGATGCGCCAATCGAACCGGATCATCAAACAGTGCGTCGATTGGCTGCGCGCCAACCCGGGTCCCGTGATGGTCGACGATCACAAGATCGCGCCTCCGCCCCGCGAAGAGATGAAGGAGGACATGGAATCCCTGATTCATCACTTCAAGCTGTTCACCGAGGGTTACTGCGTACCGGAGGGGGAGGTCTACGCGGGTATCGAGCACCCCAAGGGCGAGTTCGGTATCTACCTGATCTCCGACGGCGCCAACAAGCCCTACCGACTCAAGGCGCGCGCCCCCGGGTTCGCGCATCTTGCCGCGATGAACGAGATGGTCAAAGGTCACATGCTGGCCGATGTGGTTGCAGTGATCGGTACCCAGGACATTGTGTTTGGAGAGATCGACCGGTGAGTTCCCAGAGCAAGAGCAAAGAGCCCAGGATCGGACTACTGACGCCAGCCTCGCTGAACGAGATCGATCAGTGGATTGACAAGTATCCGGCTGAGCAGCGGCAGTCGGCCGTGATGGCCGCGCTGCGCGTCGCGCAGGAGCAGAACGGTGGCTGGTTGACCAGCGACCTCATGGACGCCGTTGCCGAGTATCTGCAGATGCCCGCCATTGCCGTCTACGAGGTGGCCACCTTCTACTCGATGTACGAGTTGCGGCCGGTCGGCAAGACCAAGCTCTGCCTGTGCACCAATATCTCCTGCCAGCTGCGCGGTTCGGAGGAGATCGTCGCGCACCTGAAACAGCGTCTCGGCGTCGAAATGGGCGGCACGACGGAAGACGGAAAGATCACATTGAAAGAAGTCGAATGCCTGGGCGCCTGTGTCAACGCGCCGGTCATGCAGGTGGGCAGGGAGTATCACGAGAATCTGACTCCCGAGTCCATCGATGCTTTCCTGGACGGCTTGGAGTAAGGGCATGGCCAACGAGACCTGTTTCCGCACCCTGCATCTGAACAACCCCGCGGCTCTCGAAAGCTATAAAAGCGTCGGTGGCTATTCTGTCCTGGAGAGGATACTCAAGGAGAAGACACCGGCAGAAACGATTATCGAAGAGCTGAAAAAATCGGCATTGCGCGGCCGTGGTGGCGCGGGTTTTCCCACCGGGCTCAAATGGAGTTTCATGCCGCGCAACCTTCCCGGCCAGAAGTACCTGATCTGTAACTCCGATGAAGGGGAGCCGGGTACCTGTAAAGACCGTGACATCTTGCGCTACAACCCGCATCAGCTGATCGAGGGAATGATCATCGGTGGTTACACCATCGGTGCCAGTGTCGGTTACAACTACATTCGCGGCGAGTTCTGGGAGCCCTACGAGTGCTTCGAAAAGGCGCTGCACGAGGCGCGTGTAGCGGGTTATCTCGGCAACGACATCCTGGGTTCCGGTTTCGATTTCGAGATCCATACCCATCTCGGCGCCGGCGCCTATATCTGCGGCGAAGAGACCGCGCTCCTCGAATCCATCGAAGGCAAGAAGGGGCAGCCGCGTTTCAAGCCGCCGTTCCCGGCGAACTACGGCCTGTATGGCCGTCCCACGACGATCAACAACACCGAATCGCTGGCCTCGGTTCCTGCCATTTTGCAGGAGGGGGGCGAGTGGTTTCTGGAGATGGGTAAACCCAATAACGGTGGCTCGAAGCTGTTTTGTGTCTCGGGACACGTGGAGAGACCCGGCAATTTCGAGATTCCCATGGGAACGCCCTTTGCAGATTTGCTGCAGATGGCGGGCGGCGTCTGGAAGGGCCGTAAACTCAAGGCGGTGATACCCGGTGGATCATCGACCCCCGTTGTACCGGCCGAGCAGATGATGCAAGCCACCATGGACTACGATGGCATCGCCAAAGTGGGTTCGATGCTGGGTGCCGGTTCGGTCATCGTAATGGATGAAACCACCTGCATGGTCAAGACGCTGGCGAGGTTGTCGCACTTCTATTACGAGGAGTCGTGCGGTCAATGCACGCCGTGCCGCGAGGGGACGGGGTGGCTGGCGCGCATGGTGCATCGCATCGAGCATGGCCAGGGCTGCCCCGAGGATCTGGAAAAACTCAACAGTGTTGCGGGCAACATCATGGGCCGTACCATCTGCGCGCTCGGCGATGCTGCGGCGATGCCGGTGCAGAGCTTTCTCAAACACTATCACGATGAGTTCGAATATCACATCGAACATAAACGCTGCATGGTCGGTAATGCCTGAGCGGCACGGCGTCTCTGATAACGGTTAGTGAATGATGGAATTCGGAACATGGTAAAGGTCGAGATCAACGGCATCGAGATCGAAGCCCGCGAAGGCTCGATGGTGATCGAAGCTGCCGATCAGGCGGGGATCGCTATCCCACGGTTTTGCTATCACAAAAAGCTTTCCATAGCGGCCAACTGCCGTATGTGCCTGGTGGAGGTGGAAAAGGCGCCCAAACCGCTGCCCGCGTGCGCCACTCCGGTCACTGAGGGCATGAAGGTAATAACCGATTCACCGAAGGCCATCGCTGCGCAGAAGGGCGTTATGGAATTCCTGCTCATCAATCATCCGCTCGACTGCCCGATCTGCGATCAGGGCGGTGAGTGCGAACTGCAGGACCTCGCCATGGGCTACGGCAGTGACGTGTCCCGTTACGCAGAATCGAAGCGGGTCGTCAAGGACAAGAACATCGGTTCACTGATCTCCACCGATTTGACGCGCTGTATCCACTGTACCCGCTGCATACGATTCGGGGCCGAAGTGGCCGGTGTGCGTGAGTTGGGCGCCACGGGGCGTGGCGAGCACATGACCATCGGCACCTACCTCGAAGAGTCGGTGAGTTCCGAGATGTCGGGCAATGTCATCGATCTTTGCCCGGTGGGAGCGCTTACCTCCAAACCGTTCCGCTTTCAGGCGCGTGCCTGGGAGATGACGCAACATGAGGGCATCGCTCCGCATGATGGGCTGGGTACCAACATCTACCTGCATACACGACGCGGCAAGGTCATGCGCGTGGTGCCGCGCGACAACGAGTCGATCAACGAATGTTGGATCTCCGATCGTGACCGCTTCAGCTATCTGGGAATCGATAGCGATGACCGCCTCACTACACCCCTGATCAAACAGGACGGCGCCTGGCGCGCTGCGAGTTGGGAGGAGGCCCTTGAGGCGGCGGCCCGGGGAATCGCCGCGACCACCGCCGATGGTGGTGATGCACTGGGCGTTCTTGCCAGTCCGGGCGCGACGCTGGAAGAACTCTACCTGACTCAAAAACTGGCGCGCGGGCTTGGCTGTAGCAACATCGACCATCGGTTGCGCCAGGTGGATTTTCGTGATGACGATGCGGCGCCGTTGTACCCTGCGCTGGGCATGTCACTGGCGGAGCTGGAGGAGCAGGAGGCGATATTGCTGGTTGGCAGCAACATCCGCAAGGAGCAGCCGCTGGCGGCGCATCGCGTGCGCAAGGCGGCGCTTTACGGCGCTGCGGTGCATGCGGTCAATCCGATCGATTTCGATTTTCACTTCGATATTGCAGAAAAGTGTATCGCCGCTCCCGCCCGGCTGGTGGGTGAGCTGGCCGCCGTAGCAAGCGCTGTCGCTGAACTTGGTCACGCAAAGATACCGCAGGGTTTGGAACAAGCCCTGAGCGGTGTCGAGGTTAACGAGAAGCATCGAGCGATCGCCGCAAGCCTGAAAAGCGCCGATCGGGGCGTGGTGCTGGTCGGCAACTTGGCCAATACCGATCCCAATGCCGCGACAATGCGCGCGCTAGCTGCGTTTATCGCGCAGAGCGCTGCCGTCCGTATCGGCTATCTCCCGGAGGCAGCCAACAACGCGGGGGCATGGATTGCCGGCGCGCTGCCACGCCGCGGTACTGCGGGCGCCAGGTCGGATCCGGGACTCGATGCCGCCGCCATGGTCGCTGCGCCGCGCAAGGGTTACCTTTTATTGGGAGTCGAGCCCGATCGCGACAGCGCCGACGCGCGCGCCACCGTCGCCGCTTTGGCGCAGGCGGAACACGTCGTTGCCTTGAGCGCCTACCGCACCCCTGCGCTGGAGCGGGTCGCCGATGTGTTGCTGCCCATCGCGCTGTTTGCCGAAACCTCGGGCACCTACATCAGCGCTCAGGGCGATTGGCAGAGTTTCAAAGGTGCAGCGCTGCCCCCCGGCGACAGCCGCCCCGCCTGGAAGGTTTTGCGCGTGCTGGCCAATCTGCTGAAGGTCGAGGGTTTTGATTACGCCAGCAGTGAACAGGTGCTGAGCGAGCTTCGCGGCATGGTTGGTTCGCAGGCAGTTTCCGCGTTGAATATCGATACCATCCCCGCGCCGCAAGCGACGATCAACGGTGCGCTGCAACGTATTGGTGATGTACCGATCTACGCAGTCGACGCGTTGGTGCGGCGCTCACAGCCGTTACAGGCGACCGCGGACGCCGAACGTGCCTGGATTGCTGTGGCACCCACTCTGGCCGATCGACTTGGATTGCAAGGAGCCGAACTGGCGGTTGCGGTGCAGGGCGAGGGTCGCGTGACGCTGCCGCTGAGCATTGACGAACGAGTACCCGATGGAGTGGTGTGGCTGGCGGCGGGTCTTGCGGAGACGGCGGAGCTGGGCCCGGCCATGGGGCCGATCGAATTGGTACACGGGTAGGATCGGATAACACCGGGGGATCACGTGGAGCTTGCCGACATCGAATATCTGGTTATAACCCTGGCCAAGATTCTGGTCATCGTTCTGCCGTTGATGGGCGCGGTGGCCTATCTCACCTATGCCGAACGCAAAATCATCGGCTACATGCAGGTGCGCATCGGTCCCAACCGGGTTGGACCACGCGGGTGGCTGCAGCCGATTGCGGACGCGGCCAAGCTGGCGTTCAAGGAGATCATCCTTCCGGCCGAGGCCAATCGCATCATGTTCGTTCTGGCGCCGGTACTTTCGATTACTCCGGTACTGGCGGCCTGGGCGGTGATCCCCTTCGATGAGGGATGGGTGCTGGCCGATATCGACGCCGGTTTGCTGTTCATCCTCGCCCTCACCTCGTTGGAGGCCTATGGCGTGCTGATTGCCGGCTGGTCCTCCAACTCCAAGTATGCGCTGTTGGGTGCGATGCGTTCCGGGGCGCAGATGGTCTCCTACGAGATCGCCATGGGTTTTGCTGTGGTCGGCGTACTGCTGGCGGCACAAAGTCTCAATCTGAGCGAGATCGTGCGCGCGCAGCAGGGCAGCGTCCTGCACTGGTTCTGGTTGCCGCTGCTGCCGCTGTTCGTCATCTATTTCATCTCAGGTGTGGCCGAAACCAATCGCGCGCCTTTCGATGTGGCCGAGGGTGAGTCGGAGATTGTCGCCGGATTCCACGTGGAATACGGCGGCATGGCCTTTGCCGTCTTCTTTCTCGCCGAATATGCGGCAATGATCCTGATCTCGGTGCTGGCATCGCTCTTCTTCCTTGGGGGCTGGTTGTCACCCTTCGAAGGTATTCCGTTGTTGGAGCCGCTGTTTGCCTGGGTGCCGGGTATCCTATGGCTGGCTTCCAAGACCGCGTTCTTCCTATTTTGCTTTTTGTGGTTCCGCGCCACGTTCCCGCGTTATCGCTACGATCAGATCATGCGCCTGGGCTGGAAGGTGTTTATCCCGATCACGATCGTCTGGCTGCTGGTAGTTGGATTGGGTGTGGTGGTTGATCTGCCGCCGTGGTTCGATTGAGGTGACGGCAATGAATACAGTGACGAACTACATCAAGAGTCTGTTTCTCTGGGAACTGTTACTGGGACTGCGCGTGACCGGCAAACATCTGTTTGGCCGAAAAATCACCGTCCAGTACCCGGATGAGAAAACGCCCATGTCGCCGCGGTTTCGCGGCATCCACGCGCTACGCCGTTACGCCAACGGCGAGGAGCGCTGCATCGCCTGCAAACTGTGCGAAGCGGTCTGCCCGGCGCTGGCGATCACCATCGAGGCCGAGCCCCGCGAGGATGGCCAACGCCGGACAACGCGTTATGACATTGATCTGTTCAAGTGCATCTTCTGCGGCTACTGCGAAGAGGCCTGCCCGGTGGATGCCGTCGTCGAGACCCATATCTTCGAGTATCACTTTGAAAATCGCGGTGAGCAGGTAATGACCAAGGAGAAACTGTTGGCCATCGGCGATCGCTATGAGGTGGAAATCGCCGAGCGTCGAGCGGCTGATGCGCCCTATCGCTGATGGCCATGGAAAACGGTGACTGACGAACGAGAGTTGAACATCTCATGACGCTAGAGCAGGGTATCTTCTTTTTATTTGCGGCCATTCTGGTCTTTGCCGCGTTTCGTGTAATCACGGCGCGCAATCCCGTGCACGCCGCCATGTTCCTGGTTTTGTGTTTTGTGACCTCATCGGCGATCTGGCTGTTGGCCGAGGCTGAATTCCTGGCGATCACCCTGGTGCTGGTCTATGTCGGCGCAGTGATGGTGTTGTTCCTGTTCGTGGTGATGATGCTCGATATCAACATCGATCAACTGCGCGAGGGTTTCATGAGTTATCTGCCGCTGGGAGCGGGCATCGCCGTGGTGATGGTCGCCGAGATGATGATGGTGGTGAGCACGCGTTACTTCGACGGCGTGCACATGCCGGCGCCATTGCGGCACGGTGCCGATTACAGCAATACCCGCGAGTTAGGGATGATTCTTTACACCGACTATTTCTATCCCTTTGAGATCGCGTCGGTCATCCTGCTGATCGCCATCGTTGCAGCTATTACTTTGACACTGCGGCGTCGCCCGGGGACACGCCATCAGGATCCGACCAGGCAGATCGCGGTACGCCGTGCCGATCGCGTTCGCCTGGTGAAGATGGAAGCGGAGAAAAAAGTTGAAAGCTAGCCTCGCGACCAGAAACGCGAGTCCGAAAGCGAAAGACATAGTCGCCTGCGCCGCGAGGCAGGGTATGGGGAACAACAATGATTGACTTGTCAAACTACCTCACCTTGGGCGCGATCCTGTTCGCACTCAGCGTGGCGGGAATTTTTCTCAATCGCAAGAACGTGCTGATTCTGTTGATGGCCATCGAACTGATGTTGTTGGCGGTCAACATGAACTTCATCGCTTTTTCCCATTTTCTGGGTGATACCGGCGGGCAGGTCTTCGTCTTCTTTATCCTGACGGTCGCCGCCGCGGAGGCCGCCATCGGCTTGGCGATTCTGGTGGTGCTGTTCCGTAATCGGCGCACCATCAATGTGAACGACCTGGACATGATGAAGGGTTAAGGGGATGGAGAAGGTTTACCTTGCGATTATCCTTTTTCCGTTGGCCGGCGCCATCATCGCGGGCCTGTTCGGCGGGCGTATTGGCCGGGCGGGAGCACACTGGATAACAACGGTCGGCGTCGGGATTTCGTTTCTGCTGTCGTTGATCGTGCTGAAAGATGTGGTGTTCGACGGAAATATCTTCAATGGTGCCGTCTACACGTGGCTGACCAGCGGCGGATACGTCTTTGAGGTCGGTTTCCTGATCGACAGCCTCACCGTGCTGATGATGTGCGTGGTGAACTTCGTTTCGCTGATGGTGCATATCTACACCATCGGCTACATGGCCGACGATGAGCACAACTGGCCGGAAACCAGCCGCGCCGGACGCAACAGCTACCAGCGCTTTTTCAGCTATATCTCATTGTTCACGTTCTCGATGCTGATGCTGGTCATGTCCAACAACTTTCTCCAACTCTTCTTCGGGTGGGAGGCGGTGGGCGTGGTCTCCTATCTGCTGATCGGGTTCTGGTCGGTACGCCCCTCGGCGGTTTTCGCCAATATGAAGGCGTTCCTGGTCAATCGTGTGGGAGATTTCGGTTTTCTGCTCGGTATCGCCTCTGTGCTGTTCTATTTCAATACGCTCGACTACGCGCAGGTGTTTGCGGCGGCGCCCGAGTTACGGGATGCCACTGTTCAGGTGATCGGAACCCAGGATTGGTCGGTGATGACACTGATCTGCATCCTGCTCTTCATTGGCGCAATGGGTAAATCGGCACAGGTACCGCTGCACGTCTGGCTGCCGGATTCCATGGAGGGCCCGACACCGATTTCGGCCCTGATCCACGCCGCAACCATGGTAACGGCCGGTATCTTCATGGTGGCGCGCATGTCACCGCTGTTCGAACTGTCGGACACGGCGCTGAGCTTTGTGCTGGTGATCGGGGCGATCACGGCCTTCTTTATGGGATTGCTGGGCCTGGTGCAAAACGACATCAAGCGCGTGGTGGCTTATTCGACACTTTCGCAACTCGGCTACATGACGGTCGCACTCGGTGTTTCGGCCTACTCAGTCGCGATCTTCCACCTGATGACGCATGCCTTCTTCAAGGCACTGCTGTTCCTTGGCGCCGGTTCTGTGATCATCGCGATGCATCACGAGCAGGACATGCGCAAGATGGGCGGCCTGCGCAAGTACATGCCGATTACGCACTGGACCTCGCTGATCGGTTCGCTGGCGCTGATCGGTACACCACTCTTTTCCGGTTTCTACTCCAAGGATTCGATCATCGAGGCTGTCCACGCTTCGAATATTGCGGGTGCGGAGCTGGCTTATTGGGCGGTCATGGCGGGCGTATTCGTTACCGCACTCTACAGCTTCCGCATGTACTTCCTCACCTTCTGGGGCGAGGAGCGTATGGACCATCACACCCGCGAGCATCTGCACGAAACACCCAAGGTGGTGACCATTCCGCTGATACTGCTGGCGATCCCGTCGGTCTTTATCGGCGCGCTGACGATCGAGCCGCTTCTCTTTGGCGGCTATTTCGGTGACGCCATTGTGATTTCGCCCGAGCACGGGGCGATGGCGACCTTGAGCGGACATTTCCACGGCTGGTGGGCCATGGCGACCCACGCTTTTGGGACAGCACCCTTCTGGCTCGCGGTGGGCGGCGTATTCACGGCCTGGTTCCTCTACATGAAACGGCCGGATGTTCCGGAGATGATTCGCCGGCGTCTTGCCTTTTTCCACGAGATCCTTATCAACAAATATGGATTCGACGATTTTAATGAAAAGGTCCTGGCGCGCGGTGGACGCGGGATGGGCGATCTACTCTGGCGTCTCGGTGATTGTATTCTGATCGATGGCGTCCTGGTCAACGGCTCGGCACGCGCGGTGGGCTGGGTATCCGGCGTCGTGCGCCAACTCCAGTCCGGATATCTCTATCACTATGCATTTGCAATGATCATTGGCCTGCTGGTGCTGCTGACCTGGTTCGTCGTCTGAGGGGAAGTCGTTCATGAATTCGGAGTTTCCACTGCTGAGTCTGCTCATCTGGTTCCCCATAGCGGGCGGGCTCATCACGGCGTTCCTCGGCGACAAGGGTAATCGGGCAAAGACACTGGCGGTCGTGGTCTCAACCATCACCTTCGTGCTGAGTCTGCCGCTGTGGAGCGGTTTCGATCGCGCCACCGCGGAGATGCAGTTCGCTGAGTTTGCGCCGTGGATCGAAACCTTTGCCATCAACTATCATCTGGGAATCGACGGTATATCCATGCCGCTGATCTTGTTGACCACTTTCTGTACGGTGCTGGTGGTACTGTCGGCGTGGGAGGTGATCAAGGATCGTCCCAATCTCTACATGGCGGCATTCCTGATCATGGAAGGCATCCTGATCGGTGTCTTCAGCGCCCTGGATGCCATGCTCTTTTATGTCTTCTGGGAGGCGCTGCTGATCCCCATGTTCCTGATCATCGGCATCTGGGGTGGCCCACGTCGCGTCTACGCCACGATCAAGTTCTTTCTTTACACATTTCTCGGTTCGGTGTTCATGTTGATCTCGTTGATCTACATGTACACGCAGACCGGTAGCTTCGCGCTGGTGGATTTTTACCGTCTGCCGCTGGGTCTTACGGCGCAGATACTGATCTTCCTCGCCTTCCTGCTTGCCTTTGGCGTCAAGGTGCCGATGTGGCCGGTGCACACATGGTTGCCTGATGCCCATGTTGAGGCACCCACCGGTGGCTCGGTGATCCTGGCGGCAGTGCTGCTGAAACTGGGTGGCTACGGTTTCCTGCGCTTCGCCATGCCAATTGCTCCTGACGCGAGTCAGACGCTCGATTGGCTGGTCATCGCGCTCTCGTTGATAGCTGTAGTCTATATCGGCTTCGTTGCGCTGGTGCAGAGTGACATGAAGAAACTGATCGCCTACTCATCGATTGCCCACATGGGATTCGTCACCCTGGGTTTTTTCATCGCCTACGGTATCGTCCGTGCCTCCGGGAGCACGGACGCCATTATCATGGGTATTGAAGGCGGCATGGTGCAGATGATTTCGCACGGCTTCATCTCCGGCGCCCTGTTTCTCTGTGTCGGGGTGATGTACGACCGCGTGCACAGTCGCGAGATCGCCTCCTATGGCGGTGTGGTGCACAGCATGCCGATCTTCGCGGGGTTTATGGTGCTGTTTGCACTCGCCAATTCCGGATTGCCGGGCACCTCGGGTTTTGTCGGGGAGTTCATGGTCATCCTCAGCAGTTACCAGGCAAACATCTGGTATGCGTTTCTCGCGGCCACCATCTTGGTGCTCGGTGCAGCCTATACCCTGTGGATGGTCAAGCGCGTGGTGTTTGGCCCGGTGGTGCACGAGCATGTCGCGGCTCTGGATGACGTGAACAATCGGGAGTTCCTGATTCTTGGTGTGCTGGCCGTGGCGGTGCTGTTGTTGGGTGTCTGGCCGCAGCCGCTGACCGAGGTGATGCACGCCACGGTGGAGAACCTGCTCCAGTACATCCTGGTGTCAAAGATCTAACGGTGGGACGCATGCGCGGCCTGTTCGAACATTGTGAATAAAAACGACATAAGGTTTGGGAATGAATTTCGTGATTCCTGATTTCGCTCCGGCAGCCCCGGAGATCTTCCTCCTGGCCATGGCCTGCGTTGTGTTGGTGGTCGATCTGTTCGTTGGCGAGCGGAACCGGAATGTGGCTTATCTGTTGTCACAGCTGACTCTGGTGATGACAGCGATCATTATTGTCGTCACGTTCAGCAGCACCGAGATACTGACCTTTAACAACACCTTTGTGCGTGATCCGATGGCCGACGTCTTGAAGTTGGCGGTCTTCATCATTACCGCCGGTGTGTTTCTTTACTCCCGCGAGTACCTGCGTGTGCGTAATCTGCTCAAGGGTGAGTATTACGTGCTCGGTCTTTTCGGCGTGCTGGGCATGATGATCATGATTTCGGCGCGCAATCTGCTTACCGTCTATCTGGGACTGGAGACTCTATCGCTGTCGCTTTACGCGCTGGTTGCTTTTGACCGTGACAATCGGGTGGCCTCCGAAGCGGCCATGAAATACTTCGTGCTGGGCGCAATTGCCTCAGGAATGCTGCTCTACGGGATGTCGATGATCTACGGTGCTACGGGAACACTCGATATCGCCGCTGTCGCGCAAAGCATAGCGGCGGGTTCGATCCTGGAGGGTAATCTGATACTGGTTTTTGGGACGGTGTTCATCATCGTCGGCCTGGCGTTCAAGTTGGGTGCCGTACCTTTTCATATGTGGGTACCGGATGTTTACCATGGCGCCCCCACGTCGGTGACACTCTATATCGGCACCGCCCCCAAGATTGCGGCTTTCGCTATGGTGATGCGACTCCTGGTAGACGGGCTGCAGGGTCTGCACGGGGAATGGCAGCAGATGCTGGTGATGCTCGCGGTACTTTCGATCGGTATCGGTAACGTGGTCGCCATCGCCCAGTCCAACATCAAGCGTATGCTGGCCTATTCGACCATTGCTCACGTTGGATTTATTTTGCTGGGCATCCTTTCGGGTACGGCGCAAGGGTACGCGGCCTCCATGTTCTACACGGTGGTCTACGCGCTCACTGCGGCGGGGGGCTTCGGCATGATCATCCTGTTGAGCCGTGCCGGCTATGAAGCGGATGAACTTGATAGTTTCAAGGGCTTGGGTAAGCGCAGCCCATGGTTTGCTTTCATCATGCTGTTGCTCATGTTTTCCATGGCCGGTGTTCCGCCGACCGTGGGATTCTACGCCAAACTCTCGGTGCTGCAGGCCGTGATCAACGCCGATCTTGTCTGGCTGGCGGTGGTGGCGGTGGCGTTCTCCGTCGTAGGTGCGTTTTACTACATCCGTGTCGTCAAGCTGATCTACTTCGACGCGGCGGAAGACGACTCCGCGGTGAATCCTGCGGCAGACGTTAGATTGATGATGAGCGCCAATGGGTTGGCTATTCTGGCACTCGGCATTTCCCCCGGGGCGCTGATGGCACTCTGTGCCTCGGTAGTGGCGTAGTTTTCCGCCAAGGTTGATTCGGCGCAGGGGAGTATGTAAAATTCCGCTCGTTTTCCGGTGCGGGGTGGAGCAGCCCGGTAGCTCGTCGGGCTCATAACCCGAAGGTCGTAGGTTCAAATCCTACCCCCGCTACCAATATTCGAGGTTAGTAAGAAGAACCCCGTTTACGGGGTTTTTTATTAGGGGTCCCTCGCGGGTCCCCGATGCGATGGCACTGACCTTGGGGACGGCCGGAGCTGAGACGGCGAGAGGGCTTGATAGACGGTTCTTGCCGAGCAGTCACGAGGATTTCAACGTGGGCCGTAGGCCCTTTTTTTGTTTATGGCGAGGCGATGCGGCGCGCACCCGATAAGCTCTATCAGCTATTAGAACCCGTGATTGTCGGCATGGGTTATGAGTTGGTGGGTATCGAGTTCGCGGCAGGGCCACGCGGTGGTTTGCTGCGGATCTACATCGACCGCCCGGAGGGTATCGGCGTCAGCGATTGCCAGCGGGTCAGCTATCAGATCAGCGGCGTACTGGATGTCGAGGACCCGATTCCCGGTAACTACAATCTGGAGGTCTCGTCGCCCGGCCTGGACAGGCCGTTATTCGACCGCACGCATTACGAGCGTTTCAGCGGTCAACGGGTCAAGGTGCGAATGGCGATCCCGCAGGAGGGGCGCCGGAAATTTGAAGGTCTCCTCCAGGGTCTGGAGGGAGACAGCGTGGTTTTGGTACAGGATGGCGAGACGGTGAAACTGCCGCTTGCTGAGATTGAGCAGGCTCGGTTGGCGCCGGAGTTCTGATCGACAGGCGGAGGGCTCGTCAGATCCCCGCAAGCGTGTCGATATCCGGCCTGGAGGCTTGAAGCGATGAACAAAGAGATTTTGATGGTGGTAGACGCCGTTTCCAACGAAAAGGGCGTCCAGAAGAGCGTTATTTTCGAGGCGATAGAAGCCGCCCTGGCGTCGGCAACGCGCAAGAAGCATGCCGGTGATATCGACGCACGGGTCGCTATAGATCGCGATACGGGCGCCTATGAGAGCTTTCGTCGCTGGCTGGTCATCCCCGACGAAACCGAAGAGCCCGAAAATCCGGACGCCGAGATTCGCTTGAGCGAGGCACGCAAGGTCCAACCCGATATCGAAGTGGATGGCTATATCGAGGAGCCGATCGAATCGGTTGCCTTTGGTCGTATTGGCGCGCAAGCGGCCAAGCAGGTTATCGTGCAAAAGGTCCGCGAGGCGGAACGCGCCCAAGTGGTCGAGGCGTACAAGGATCGCATCGGTGACCTGGTCATGGGCGTGGTCAAACGCATCGAACGCGGCAATGTCTATCTGGATCTCGGTGGAAATGCCGAGGCAATCATCACCCGCGAGAACATGATCCCGCGCGAACCGGTGCGCCCGGGTGACCGCGTCAGGGGC
Organism: Pseudomonadota bacterium; assembly: GCA_008501635.1. Classification (NCBI taxonomy): domain Bacteria; kingdom Pseudomonadati; phylum Pseudomonadota; species Pseudomonadota bacterium. The sequence goes on along the minus strand of QQUJ01000029.1, from coordinate 111,026 downwards.
TATCTCTACGAGGTTCGTTCGGAACAGCGCGGCCCGCAACTCTTCATCAGCCGTACCGCACCGGAGTTGTTGATCGAGCTGTTCAAGCTTGAGGTCCCGGAGGTGGGTGAAGGGTTGATCGAGATCATGGGTGCTGCCCGCGATCCCGGCCTGCGTGCCAAGATTGCTGTGCGCGCCAAGGATCAGCGCATTGATCCGATCGGCGCCTGTGTCGGCATGCGCGGCTCGCGCGTCCAGGCGGTGTCCAACGAACTCTCCGGCGAGCGCGTCGATATCATCAACTGGAGCGAGAATCCGGCGCAGTGGGTGGTGAATGCCATGTCCCCGGCTGATGTCGTCTCCATCGTCGTGGATGAGGAGAGCGGCAGCATGGACGTGGCAGTCGCCGAAGAGCAGCTGTCGCAGGCGATTGGCCGTGGCGGGCAGAATGTCCGGCTGGCGAGCCAACTGACCGGATGGGACCTCAACGTCATGACCGAGGGCCAGGCCGAGGAGAAGAGCGAGCAGGAGGCCGAGCGGCTCCAGGCCATATTCAAGGAACAGCTGGATGTCGACGAAGAGCTGGCCGCCATCCTGGTGCAGGAAGGTTTCTCCACGATTGAGGAGGTTGCCTACGTACCGCCTCAGGAGATGCTGGAAATTGAGGAATTCGACGAGAGTATCGTCGAGGAACTGCGCAATCGCGCGCGTGATGTCTTGTTGCTGCGCGCCATAGCCAACGAAGAGAAGCTGGAAGAATCCGAACCCGCTGAAGATCTGCTCGGCATGGAGGGCATGGACCGTGAATTGGCATTCGTGCTGGCAAGCCGTGGCATCTGCACCATGGAGGATCTGGCAGAGCAGGCGGTGGATGAGCTAATCGATATCGAAGGTGTCGATGAAGAGCGTGCCGCGGCACTGATCATGACGGCACGTGCCCCGTGGTTTGCCGACGAACAGCAGGGCTAGTCTCTAGGAGGGGGAACCAATGACCGAATTGACCGTAAAACAATTGGCGGATGTGGTCGGTATCTCCGTAGACCGCTTGCTTGCTCAGTTGCAGGAGGCAGGTGTTGATGTCAATACCGCTGACTCCAGCATCACTGAGCAGCAGAAGTTGGACCTGCTCAGCCACTTGCGCAAGGCGCATGGCAAGAAAACGGGGGAGGGTGTTGCCGAGCCGAAAAAGATCACTCTCAAACGCAAACTGGTCAGTGAGATCCGCCAGACCGGGGATCGTGGCAAGGTCAAGACCGTCAGTGTTGAGGTGCGCAAGAAACGCACCTACATAAAGCGTAGCGCGGTGCTCGACGAAGAACGGCAGCGTGCCGAGGCCGATGCTGAGGCAGAGGCAGAGGCAGTCAAGGCTGTCCCGGCTGAAGAGGAGCGCGTTGTCGAGCAGCCCGAGGTCGATAAGCAAAGCAAGATCGACGAAGAGCGTATTGCCGCACAGCAGGACCTCGAAAGGCAGAATCAGGCCGAGGAGGAGGCACGACAGCTGGCCGAGCAGGAAGCGCTGCAGCAGGCCGAGCAGGAAGCCCGTCAGCAGGCCGAAGAAGAGGCTCGTCGCCAGGCCGAGGAAGAGACCCAGAAGGCGCGGGTCGATGCGGAAGCAAAGGTTGCCACCGAGACGAAAAGCCGGGCACCCAAGAAGGAAAAAGAGAAAGAGACACGCCGCGACGACCGGGAAAGCCGCTTCGGTCGCAAGGAACTCCATGTGGCCGAAAGCAAGAGCGGCCGCCGCAAGAAGAAGGGTCGTACGCGCGTTCCCAGTGTCGCCCCCTCACAGACCCATGGGTTCGAACGCCCAACCGCCCCTGTCGTTCGTGAGGTCGCGATTCCCGAAACCATCACGGTAGCTGAACTGGCGCAGAAGATGGCCGTTAAGGCCGCCGAACTCATCAAAGTGATGATGCAGATGGGGGTGATGGCCACCATCAATCAGGTGCTCGATCAGGAGACCGCAACGCTGATCGTCGAGGAGATGGGGCACAAGGCCAAGCTGATGGCCGATAGCAGCCTTGAGGACGAACTTTCCCTGAGTGCGGTGGCGGAGGGCGAACAGCAGCCGCGGCCTCCGGTAGTGACCATTATGGGTCATGTCGATCACGGCAAGACGTCGTTGCTCGATTACATCCGACGCACCCGCGTGGCCGCGGGCGAAGCCGGCGGCATTACCCAGCATATCGGCGCGTATCACGTTGAGACCGACAAGGGTGTCATCTCGTTCCTGGATACGCCTGGCCACGCGGCGTTTACCGCGATGCGTGCGCGCGGCGCCCAGATTACCGATATCGTGGTGCTGGTGGTGGCTGCCGACGACGGCGTGATGCCCCAGACCATCGAGGCGATCCAACATGCCCGTGCCGCCGAGGTACCGCTGGTAGTGGCGGTCAACAAGATCGATAAACCGGATGCCGAGACCGACCGCGTGAAGCAGGAGCTGGTCAACCAGAAGGTGATTCCGGACGATTGGGGTGGCGACACCATGTTTGTCTACGTCTCGGCCAAGACGGGTGATGGCGTCGACAAGCTGCTTGATGCGATTCTGCTCCAGGCCGAGGTGATGGAACTGACCGCTGTCGCGGAGGGGCCCGCCGCGGGTGTGGTGCTGGAGTCGAGTCTTGACAAGGGCCGTGGCCCGGTCGCGACGCTGTTGGTCCAGAAGGGCACGCTCAACCGGGGCGACATCATACTCTCGGGCATGGAGTACGGCCGCGTTCGCGCCATGTTCGATGAAAGCGGTAAGCCTATCGACAAGGTAGGGCCGTCGATGCCGGCAGTGGTCCTGGGTCTCTCCGGTTCCCCCAATGCCGGTGACGACATGATCGTAGTGACCGACGAGCGCAAGGCCCGCGAAGTGGCGCTGTTCCGTCAAGGCAAGTTCCGCGATGTGCGCCTCGCCAAACAGCAGCAGGCCAAGCTCGAAGATATGTTCACGCAGATGCAGGAGGGCGACGTCCAGCAGGTCAATCTGCTGATCAAGGCGGATGTCCAGGGTAGCGTCGAGGCGCTGCGCGATTCGCTGGAGAACCTCTCCACCGAGGAGGTAAAGGTCAAGGTCGTAGCGGCCGGTGTCGGCGGGATCACCGAGTCTGACGTCAATCTGGCGCTGGCCTCCAATGCCATCATCATCGGCTTTAACGTTCGCGCCGATTCCGCCGCACGCCGCCTGGTGAGCGAAGCGGGTGTGGATCTGCACTATTACAGCGTCATCTACGAGGCGATTGACGAGGTCAAGCAGGCGATTGTCGGCAAGCTTCAGCCCGAGATGCGCGAGCAGATCGTTGGCCTGGCCGAGGTGCGCGACGTGTTCCGCTCCTCCAAACTGGGTGCCATTGCCGGCTGTCTGGTGGTTGAGGGCGCGGTCAAGCGGCACAATCCGATCCGTGTGCTGCGCGACAATGTGGTGATTTACGAGGGCGAACTTGAGTCGTTGCGCCGCTTCAAGGACGACGTCAATGAGGTCCGTTCCGGTACCGAATGCGGTATCGGCGTAAAGAATTACAATGACGTCAAACCCGGTGATCAGATCGAGGTGTATGAGCGCGTTCAGGTTGCCAAGACCCTGTAAGGTGTCTTTGTCCGGTTGCATACGATTATGAATCGCCCTGGCGATCGCCTGCGGCGTGTTGCGGAGCAGTTGCGCCGCGAGATGGCGGTACTGTTGCGCGAAGAGGTCAAGGACCCGCGGGTACGGATGGTCACGCTCTCCGGTGTCGAAGTCAGTCGTGATCTGGGACATGCGAAGGTCTATGTCAGTGTACTGGGCGATCGTGAAGCGGTCGCCGCGGCGCTCGAAGGGCTTACGCGTGCCGAGGGTTTTCTGCGCCGTGAACTGGGCCGCAGGATGAGTATCCGTACGATTCCGCATCTGCACTTTCTGCACGATACCTCGATGGAACAGGGGGCACGCATCAACGAACTGCTCGAGCAGGCCAAGAAACAGCGGCCCTCCGAAGAATAGATCCCACCGCCAGCCAGCCTGACGTAGACGAGGTACCGATGCCCCCCCGCAATGGCCAGCGCCGCAATGTCCATGGAGTCCTGCTGCTCGACAAGCCGGTGGGTCCGACATCCAATCGGGCGTTGCAGATGGTCAAACGTCTCTTCAACGCCCGCAAAGCAGGGCACACCGGAAGTCTGGATCCGCTGGCCAGTGGACTGCTGCCCATTTGTCTGGGCGAAGCCACCAAATTTTCAGGATTCCTGCTCGATGCCGACAAACGCTATTGGGTACGGATGAAACTCGGTGAGACGACGACGACCGGCGACGCGGATGGCGAACTGATCACTACCAAGCCCGTACCGTCCTTGGATTTCGATAGCCTGAGCCAGGTAATGGGGGACTTTCTTGGCGCTATCGAACAGATCCCACCGATGTATTCGGCGCTGCGCCACGAGGGAAAACGGCTTTACGAGCTGGCACGCAAGGGCGAGGAGGTCGAGCGTAAACCCCGGGTGGTCACGATTCATGCGTTGGAGCTGCTGCGAGTGGAGAATACGGAAGCAGAGTTCACCGTGCACTGCTCGAAGGGGACGTATGTGCGTACCCTGGTCGAGGACATCGGCGCCAGACTCGGTTGCGGTGCACACGTGATCGCCTTGCGCCGCATTGGCGTGGGGCCGTATCCCGGCGACGGCATGGTGACTCTGGAAGAGCTCCAGGCCTCGGCCGAAGCGGGCGAGCAGGCGCTGGATGCCCTTCTGTTACCCATCGAATCCAGCGTTCAGCAGTGGCCCGAGGTTCAGTTGTCCGCCGATTCCGCCTATTACCTGCAGATGGGCCAGCCGGTGATGGTGCCCCGTGCACCCACCAGTGGTTGGGTGCGCATCTATACCGCTGCACGACGCTTTATCGGGGTGGGGGAGGTGTTGGACGACGGCCGTATCGCACCACGGCGTATGTTGCAAAAGAACGGATCGTGACCCGCTGCCGGGGTTTCGGCACCGCTTTTCGCCCCAAGGTTTTTCCTTGTTTAACAAATGGCTGGAAGTTAAAATACCCGGCTTCATAGAAGCGACCATTCAAGAATCCAGGAGTTTCACTACATGTCACTGAGCACCCAGCAGAAGGCCGATGTCGTCAAGGAGTATCAACTCTCCGCCACCGATACCGGTTCCCCGGAGGTCCAGGTAGCCCTGCTGACCGCCAATATCAACCAGCTCACCGAGCACTTCAGCAAGCACAAGCAGGATCATCACTCCCGCCAGGGCCTGCTGCGCATGGTCAATCAGCGCCGTAAGTTGCTCGATTACGTCAAAAGCAATGACGTGGAGCGCTATCGTGATCTCATCAAACGCTTGGGTATTCGCCGTTAGGCGCTTATCGACGCAACCACGTCGGAAGGTATAGCTCGTGACATCAATCAGAAAACAGTTTCAGTACGGTGACCACACGGTCACTCTAGAGACAGGGGAGATCGCGCGCCAAGCTGATGGCGCGGTCATGATCAGTATGGGAGACACTGTCGTTCTGGCAACCGTGGTTGCCCGAACAGAGGCGGCGCCCGGACGTGACTTCTTCCCGTTGACCGTCAACTATCAGGAAAAGACCTACGCCGGTGGCAAGATCCCCGGCGGTTTTTTTAAGCGCGAAGGACGCCCCTCGGAGAAAGAGACCCTCAACTCACGTCTGATCGATCGCCCGCTGCGCCCGTTGTTTCCCAAGGGTTTCTACAATGAAGTTCAGGTCATCACCACCGTGATGTCGTTGGATCCGGAGATCGATTCCGATATTCCGGCCATGCTGGGTGCTTCCGCTGCGGTCGCTATCTCCGGGGTACCCTTCAGTGGTCCCATCGGCGGCGCCCGTGTCGGCTACCTGGATGGCCAGTATCTGCTCAATCCTTCCGCCTCGCAGCGTGCCGATTCGAAGCTCGATCTGGTGGTCGCCGGTACCGAGCATGCGGTGTTGATGGTGGAGTCGGAGGCAGCGGAGCTGGCCGAAGAGGTCATGTTGGGTGCGGTACTCTACGGTCACGAGCAAATGCAGGTTGCCATTCAGACCATCAAAGAACTGGCGGCCGAAGCAGGCAAACCCGCCTGGAACTGGGAGAAGCCCGCCACCGACGATGCACTGGTGGAAGCCGTTGCCGCGGCAGTGGAGGCCGATGTCGTGGCCGCGTACCAGATCAAGGACAAAATGGCACGCCAGCAGCGCGTCAGCGAAATACGGGCCGCGGCTGCGGAGCAGTTGGCGGCAGGCGATGAGCCACAGTGGAGCGTGGAAGCGGTGCGTGGCGCGGTGGAGAAGCTCGAAAAACGTGTGGTGCGTCAACGCGTACTCGCCGGCGAACCGCGTATCGACGGGCGCGACACACGCACGGTGCGTCCGATCTCGGCACGCGTCGGGGTCTTGCCGCGTACCCACGGTTCCGCTTTGTTCACGCGTGGTGAAACCCAGGCGATCGTAGTGACCACGCTCGGCACCGATCGCGATGCCCAGATCATCGATGCGATCGAAGGCGAGTATCGCGACCCGTTCATGCTGCACTACAACTTTCCCCCTTATTGCGTGGGCGAGACCGGTTTCATCGGCAGTCCGAAACGCCGTGAAATTGGTCACGGCCGCCTGGCCCGCCGCGGGATCCAGGCCATGATGCCGACGCGAGAAGAGTTTCCCTACACGATTCGAGTGGTTTCGGAGATCACCGAGTCCAACGGCTCCAGCTCTATGGCCAGCGTGTGCGGCACCAGCCTCGCGTTGATGGACGCCGGTGTACCGATCCACGCCCCTGTCGCTGGCATCGCGATGGGACTGATCAAGGAGCAGGACCGGTTTGCGGTGCTGACCGATATCCTGGGTGATGAGGATCATCTTGGTGACATGGATTTCAAGGTCGCCGGTACCAATCAGGGCGTTACCGCTCTTCAGATGGACATTAAGATCGACGGTATCACCAAGGAGATCATGGAGGCTGCGCTGGCTCAGGCACGCGACGGCCGGTTGCATATTCTGGGCGAGATGGGCAAGGCGATCAGTGCCCCGCGCGCAGAGATGTCCGAGTTCGCTCCACGTATTTCCGCTTTCAAGATCGATCCGGAGAAGATCCGTGATGTAATCGGCAAGGGCGGTGCCACCATACGTTCGATCACCGAAGAAACCGGCACGACAATAGATATCGATGACGATGGCACCATCCGGGTGGCGTCGGTAAACAAATTGGATGCCGACGAGGCACGTCGCCGCATCGAACTGATCACAGCCGATGTCGAGGTAGGCAAGATATACGAGGGCAAAGTCGTTAAGTTGATGGATTTTGGCGCTTTCGTATCAATTTTGCCTGGGCGCGATGGTTTGGTGCACATCTCGCAGATCTCCAACGAACGCGTACAGAATGTCAGCGACAAACTGACCGAAGGCGATGTCGTTAAAGTAAAAGTCCTGGAAGTGGATAAGCAGGGCCGAATTCGCCTCAGCATGAAGGCCATCGGCGACGAGTAGCTCGTCGATAGCGTCGTAAAGAAAGGGGCCATTGGCCCCTTTCTTTTTATCTGTTGGCACCGTGGTGAACAGGGGGACCGGGCGCGTAGATCCGGGAATTGTGTTACAACTATCCTCCGACCCTGCACGAAGTCCGGAAGGCCGACCTGGCGGTCGAGAAGCTTAAACAGATCAACCGCAGGGTCGCGTAGGCAGGGTGAAGTAAAAGAGGAGGAATTTGCCATGGCGGGGGAAATTCTGGTGGTCGACGACGAACCTAACATCGTCCTTTCTTTAGAGTTTCTAATGAAGAAGGAGGGTTACGGGGTGAGAACCGCGAGCAACGGTGAGGAGGCGATGCAGATCATCCGAGAATCCAAGCCCGATTTGGTATTGCTCGATGTGATGATGCCGCGCATGGATGGCTATGAAGTGTGTCAGACGGTGCGCAGCGATCCGCAACTGAATGATATGCTGATTCTGATGCTGACGGCCAAGGGGCGCGAAGTCGAACGCGAAAAAGGCCTGGCACTGGGTGCCGATGACTATGTGACGAAGCCGTTCGCCACCAGGGATTTGGTGGAGAAAGTGCGTCTTCTGCTCGAAACCGGTCGTCAGTAACCGGGACGCCTTGCGAGCAGAATTGCTTGGCGCTGGGCGAAATCATGGGTTTATTTGCCGCACGAGACCGGGGAGGCTGCTGTTCTGAATCTGGCTTGGGACGACTCCCAAATGGGGTAAACGCTAGAACCTATCTCACATCTCCCGCGTGCCGTACCGCTCGCGTGGGATTGTGAGACAGGTTCTCGATATAATGCGTGGAGTGCTAACCTGATGACAGCCACACTCTCCAGTACAGTGGCAAAAATAACGTGGTGGACGGGGACCGGCGAGTCATGAGTACCACACGTTCTCGCGAAAGATTGGCGGCGTTGTTTGCTGTCGGAGTTATCCTGATCAACTATCCCCTGTTGCATCTGTTCGGTACGGGCAAACTGGTTCTGGGGGTGCCGTTGCTCTATCTCTATCTCTTCGGTTGCTGGGCTGTGATCATCGCCCTTATCGCAGTTGTTTTCGAACGTAAAAGCAGCGCAGAAAAAGTAGGGGTCGATAGTGGGCGATTCAACAGGAGTTAGCTGTGCTCACTGATTGGGCGATACTCCTGACCGCGTTCGGTTATGTGGGTTTGTTGTTTGCCATCGCCTTCTATGCCGATCTACGTGCCGATCGCGGGCGCTCGATCATCAGTAACCCGTATATCTATACCCTTTCGATTGCCGTCTATTGCACTGCCTGGACATTTTACGGCAGTGTGGGGCGCGCGGCTGGTTCGGGTGTCGGATTTCTTCCCATCTATCTGGGTCCGACGCTGATGGCATGCTTGTGGTGGTATGTGCTGCGCAAGATTGTACGTATCAGCAAGGTGCACCGTATCACATCCATTGCCGATTTTATTGGTTCACGGTATGGCAAGAGTGGATTGGTCGGGGGGCTGGTTACCGTGATCGCCGTTATCGGCATCATGCCGTATATCTCTCTCCAATTGAAAGCAGTGGCATTGAGCGACGTTTTGTTGCGAACCTCCAATGTGGTGGGTGGTCCGACACCGCAATGGCAGTTGGTAGGCGATACCGCTTTATATGTGGCTCTGGCCATGGCCCTCTTTACCATATTGTTCGGAACCCGGCACATCGATGCCACCGAACGACACGAGGGCATGGTGGCGGCGATCGCTTTTGAGTCAGTGGTGAAACTGCTGGCGTTTCTAACAGTGGGTTTGTTTGTCACCTTTATTCTCTTCCAGGGGCCCACCGATCTATTTGCACAAGCGAGCGCAATTCCGGATATCGCCAAGCTATTCAGTTTCGATTCCATGCCAGGAGGTTATTCCAGCTGGTTGTCACTGACCTTCCTTTCCATGATGGCGATCATGTTTCTCCCCCGCCAGTTTCAGGTGTTGGTGGTAGAGAATGTGAACGAAGATCACATTCGCAAAGCCAGCTGGCTGTTTCCCCTGTATCTGTTGGTCATTAACATCTTTGTTCTGCCGCTTGCGATTGCCGGATTGATTTTCTTTCCTGATGGGGCGATTGATCCCGACACCTTCATGCTGACGATTCCTCTGGCAAACAATGCGGAGTGGCTGGCGTTGTTTGCCTTCACTGGTGGTCTTTCGGCAGCAACGGGTATGGTTATTATGGCGACCGTCGCGATCGCCACCATGGTTTGCAATGATCTGATAATGCCGATTCTGTTTCGTTTCGGTTTGTTGTATCGCGAAAACCTGACAAGTCTTCTGCTGACGATCCGGCGGGGCGCCATCATTTTTGTGCTGTTGCTTGGATACCTCTATTTTCACCTGATAGGCGAATCCTACACCCTGGTAAGTATCGGACTAGTCTCTTTTGTTGCGGCAGCGCAGTTCGCACCTGCAATTTTGATCGGTATTTACTGGAAAGGGGCCAAGCGCGCTGGTGCCATTGCGGGTCTGGTTGGCGGATTTATCATTTGGATATATACGCTGGTATTACCAGGATTTGCGCTTTCGGGCTGGTTGCCCATCGCCTTTCTCGAGGAGGGGTTGTTGGGTTGGAGCTGGTTAAAACCCTATGCATTGTTCGGACTCGGGGAGTTCGACTCTATTACTCATGCTGTCTTCTGGAGCATGTTGATCAACATCGGCTTATTGGTTGGGGTGTCGTTATTTGCGCGCGAAAGCCCCATAGAACGAATTCAAGCCACCCTTTTTGTCGATGTATTCAAACAGGGCACCGAAGCGCGGGATTCGCGCATCTGGGAGAGCACTGCGACCATTGCGGAAGTGCGCGATCTATTAAGGCGCTTTATCGGACCTGATAGAGCGCAAGCAGTATTCGATAGGTTTGCGGCATCGCGTGGAAAAGTACTGCTTGGTGAAGATCACGCGGAGGGCGTGCTGGTTGAGTACGCTGAAAGACAACTTGCCGGTGCGATCGGCGCGGCGTCAGCACACGTGATGATGGGATCGGTGGTCAAGGGAGAAGAGTTGAGCATCGAAGGGGTGATGAAGATACTCGACGAAACCACCCAGGTCATCGAGTACAGTCGGCGTCTCGAATTGAAATCGCGTGAGCTGGAAGCGGCTACCCGCGAGCTGAAAGCAGCCAACGAACAGTTGCAGGAGTTGGATCGTTTAAAGGATGATTTTGTCTCTACGGTGAGTCATGAGTTGCGAACACCACTTACTTCAATTCGCGCTTTTTCGGAAATTCTGCGTGATAGTCCGGATATGTCGCGGGAGCAACGTCAAGAATTTCTCGATGTCATCGTCAAGGAAAGCGAACGTTTGACACGACTGATCAATGAGGTCCTGGATCTGGCAAAAATCGAATCGGGTCACGTCGAATGGCATATGAAAGTAGTCGATCTGCGCGAAATCGTAAACGACGCGTTGATTGCTACGCGGCAGATTATTTCAGACCTTGGTATCGAACTCGTCAAGGATGTGCCGGCGGGTGCCGTAAACGTAGTTGTCGACAAAGATCGTCTCATACAGGTGGTAATCAATCTGGTATCCAACGCTGCAAAGTTTTGCGATTCGGGAACAGGGAGAATTGAAGTACGGGTTTTGAGTGACCATGACACGGTGACCGTTGCCGTGAACGACAATGGTGTGGGTATTGCACCTGGAGAACTAGAGCGTATTTTCGAGAAATTCCACCAGGTCAGCGACGCACAGGATGGTAAGCCGCGGGGAACCGGATTGGGTCTTCCGATATGTCGCCGAATCATTCAACATCACGGAGGTACTATCTGGGCGGAAAGCGAGATCGGCAAGGGTTCGACCTTCGCGTTTACATTGCCGCTGAGTCAGGCGATGCGATTGCAAGCGGAGCGAAAGCAGACCGACTGAAGCGCAGGTTACAAGGGTGGACGGTAAGGTGGTTTACAAAAAACAGTGCCCTGTTTCGGCACCTGGATTGAAGCGGTTCGTTACGAGTAGTGGATAGGGTGCCAAAGATGGCGCCGGTATAAGAAAACCCGATCGCCCAAAGAGCGACCGGGTTTCTCAATGCGCAATTTGATAGATAGTTACTTCACCGCACGGTTATCTATGAGGTTCGACACCACCGAAGGATCTGCCAGCGTGGTGGTATCGCCCAGGGCATCGATTTCATTGGCCGCGATCTTACGCAGGATGCGGCGCATGATCTTACCCGAGCGGGTTTTCGGCAGCCCCGGCGCCCACTGAATGACATCGGGTGATGCAATCGGTCCGATCTCGCTGCGCACCAGACCTACCAGTTCTTTCTTCAACGCATCGCTGGGCTCGACACCCGTCATCAGTGTGACGTAGGCATAGATGCCCTGACCTTTGATATTGTGGGGATAACCCACCACGGCGGCTTCGGCGACGCTCTCGTGCAGTACCAGTGCACTTTCCACCTCGGCTGTACCCATGCGGTGTCCCGAGACGTTGATGACATCATCGACACGACCGGTGATCCAGTAGTAACCGTCCTCATCACGGCGCGCGCCATCGCCAGTGAAATACTTGCCCGGGTAGGTCTTGAAGTAGGTATCGATGAAGCGCTGATGATCGCCGTACACGGTACGCATCTGCCCCGGCCATGGGCGGTTGATGACCAGGTTGCCGGAAGCGGCACCCTCCAGCACGTTGCCATCGGTGTCGACGATATCGGGAACGACACCGAAGAAGGGTCGCGTGGCAGAGCCCGGTTTCAGTTTGGTGCATCCCGGCAGCGGTGAAATCAGGATGCCACCGGTTTCGGTCTGCCACCAGGTATCGACAATCGGGCAGCGCTTATCGCCGACCACGTTGTAGTACCACTCCCAGGCCTCGGGATTGATCGGTTCACCGACGGTGCCCAGCAGTTTCAGGGTCTTGCGTGACGTCTTGGTGACAAAATCGTTACCCTGACCCATCAGTGCACGGATAGCGGTGGGTGCGGTGTAGAGGATATTGACCTTGTGTTTGTCCACCACATCCCAAAAGCGGGAGTGGCTTGGATAGTTGGGAACACCTTCAAACATCAAGGTGGTGGCGCCGTTGGCGAGAGGGCCGTAAATGATGTAGGAGTGACCCGTGACCCAGCCCGCGTCGGCGGTACACCAGTAGATGTCGCCATCGTGATAATCGAAGATGTATTTGTGGGTCATGGCGGTAAAGAGCAGGTAGCCGCCGGTGCTGTGCAACACACCCTTGGGCATCCCAGTGGATCCGGAGGTGTAGAGGATGAACAACGGATCCTCGGCATCCATCTCTTCGGCGGGGCAGTCGGTCGACGCATCTGCCATGATCTCGTGGTACCAGATATCGCGATCACTGTTCCAGGAAATGTCGCTGCCGGTGCGTTTGACCACTATGACGGAATGTACATTCGGGCATTCGAGCAACGCTTTGTCGGCATTGACTTTTAGCGGTACCTTTTTGCCACCGCGCAGGCCTTCGTCTGCAGTGATGACCACGCGGCAGTCGGAATCCAGGATACGGTCTTTAAGCGATTCCGGTGAGAACCCCCCGAAGACGATGGAATGGACCGCGCCAACCCGTGTGCAGGCGAGCATTGCCACCGCGACTTCCGGAATCATCGGCATGTAGATCGAGACGCGGTCGCCCTTCTTGACGCCGCGCTTCTTCAGCACATTGGCGAATTTACAAACCTCTGCGTGCAGCTCGCGGTAGGTGATCTTCTTGTCGTCGGCCGGGTCGTCACCTTCCCAGATGATGGCGACCTGGTCGCCACGGGTTTCAAGATGGCGGTCCAGGCAGTTGAACGACGCATTTAGTTTGGCGCCTTCGAACCAGCGGATATGGCCTTTGTCATAATTATGTTCGGTGACCTTGTCCCAGGGCTTGAACCAGGTGATGAATTTTTCGGCCTGTTCCGCCCAGAATCCCTCCGGATCTTCGACCGAGCGCTTGTACATTGAATCGTACAAGGCCTCGTTGATATGGGCTTTAGCGGCGAATTCCGCCGGGACGTCATAGACGTGTACTTCGGACATGCGTCACTCTCCTCTGCTGGTTTTTCTGTCCCGTCTGTTCGAGCGGGATTCGGTCTGATAATGGCTCATCTGGTTCCGCCCACCATCCCGTTAAGTGAGGCCCCTCTGCATCGGGATACGGACTAAGGCGATTCACACGCGAAATCAAAGTCAAAGCGGGTGTAACTGGTTTTGTACGCGTATTCAAACCCACCGTCTGGGCGTTCAACTGCTTGGAATTCTAAAGAAATACTACTCTCCTGCGGCCGACGAGGCCACCGTCCAGACGTGCACGATTGGCTCCGGTCTCCATGGCATCGGTGAGGTCCAATCGATCCTGTGGCACTCTGCCGCCTGGTGGTGGAACCCGAGGGTACGGTAAGGCATCGAGAAGACATTTTTCTACCCATAACTATTAATGTCAATGCCTATATCTTTTGTTTATGCGGATGAGGGAACGTAAGACAAACGTTGGGGGCAGGGATAGGCGTTGGGCTTGGCCCAGCACGAATGCAGGTAGCGATTGACCGGGAATCGCCATCGCGTTGCGATCGTTGCCCGCATGGATTCAGAGCCTAAACGCGAGCGGCTCAGCTCAGGCGCGGAAGTTGCCGTCGTGCTGGTGAGTATCGGGAAGGAGTGGTACAACACGGGGAACAATAACGAGATAGCCTGGCCATGGGTGTTCTGGATTCTGTGAGTAACGATCTGAATCGACGTATCGGGGAGTGGGGCAAGCCTGCGGAGTTGTGGGGGCTGGTGCGGGAGTACATCGGCCTGGGCCGCCGACGCCGCCGCGAACCCGTCGACAACCGTATCCGCCTACGGCAGTTTCTGGAGACGCGCGCGAGTTTTGTCGCACAAACTTCGCTGTATGGCTACTTGCGCACACGCACGGGTATGCGCTATCCCGAACTGTTTGACGATGATGTGTTCGTCAGGTCGATCAACATCGCCAAGTGGCATATTTGGCTTGCCTGTGTCTCGGATCTGGCTGTCTACGCTGGAGGCTTGCTGGTCCAGCGCACATCGGCGTCGATAGGTGAGGTGGAGAATCTTATTCGGGAATTGGTCGAAGAGGTCGTTACGGCCGCTGGTTCCCCCGCAGATGCCGACGAGGAGTTTGCAGCGCACGCCGAGCGTGTGCTTGGCCGTGTCGCGCAGTGCGATTGGACGCAGATTACCGATGATGAAACAGCGTTTTCCGAGAGTCCGGTGGCGCTGGTGCGTTGGGCACCCGTCATCGATGAGCTGAAACAACTCGACGAGCCGATCGTCAAGAACTCGGTCCGCTTCCGCTGGCAGGAGATCCGTCGCGATCTGCGCCGTGACCTCGATGCAGGGGCCGTTTTGAGTTCAGAAGATTAACCTGCGATCGCGCTGCGAAGTTCTCTTACTACCGTGTCGAGGTGTTTGAGTCGGTGTTTCAGGCTCGAGCGCTGCTGCCGGCTCAGGGCTTTCAGTTCCACTCGGCTGGACGGCGCTCGCCCTGCTTCGAGATCGACGAGCTGCTGTTGCAGTACCAAGGTAAGCAGTTCGACATGCAGCTCGATCAGCGCTGCCGCATCGCCCTCCGGAAGACGTCCCGCTGCCACTGCATCGCGCAGCCTCTCGGGCGTCGAGCGCGCGGTGGAGGCGGCCCGCAGGGCCAGGGTTCTGGCCAGGCTGACCAGCGGCAGCAGGCCATCGCGCTTGAGGTCGATCCGTCCCTGATCCGTGGGCAGGCTCCCCAGCATACCCAGTCGCGGTGTCACGGCATTGACTGATTCTGCGAGCAGGCCGATGAAGGGCAGATTGGTGGATGCATTGCGCACGGCATGGGCGTGGAGTTCGCGCGCCTGCCGCGCATCGCCCGCCACCGGGATCAGATCGAAGAAGATGTCGACGTTGAGTTGATCTTCGGGACGGGCTCGCCGTAACCAGCTTTCCACCCGCGTCAACCACTCCTCAGCGGTGCCTCGCCAACGGGGTGTAACAACCATGACTTCGCCTTTGCAGCGCGGTACGCCGGCGGTATCGAGTCGGTCGGCCAGCTTGGCACCAAACCGGGCAAACCAATCATCGTCGTCGGGTGAACCAGTGTGGATCAATGCATTGTCCTGATCAGCACCCAGCAGACTTTCACCGCGTCCGCCGGACCCCAGGACGAGCAGGCACCACGGTGCTGGCGCTG
This sequence comes from Pseudomonadota bacterium, assembly GCA_008501635.1. Taxonomy (NCBI): domain Bacteria; kingdom Pseudomonadati; phylum Pseudomonadota; species Pseudomonadota bacterium. The sequence continues at coordinate 95,460 of QQUJ01000029.1, read as the reverse complement.
TTCCCAGGCCTTCCGCCGCCAACTCACCAGCGGCTATTTCAGAGGCTCGCGCAGTGAGCGCACGCAACTCGCTGGAGATGAAACGCGCGACTGTCAGACCGTCCAAACCTTCGTCGACCAGGCGTGATGCGATCTCCGGAACCCGCGCATAGGCGGTCGCTAAAGCCTCTGCGTCTTCCGCCATTGTGATTTCATCACCCAGCATGTCGGCGCTGCGTGCCCGGTGCTGCAGCAGGTTGCGTTGAGAGATCATACCGACTGCGTTGCCGGTACTATCGACGATGCAGAGATGGCGTATGTCCAGGCGGTCCATACGCCCGAGTGCACGATAGAGCATTTCATTGCCCGCCATGGACTCGACCGGTGTATTCATGATCTCGGCAGCGGTGACGGTGTCGAGATCCTGAGTTCCGGTGGCGGTGACTTGCAGGAGATCACGCTCGGTGACTATACCCTGGGGCGGTGCACTGGGGTCGCCGATAAGCAGCGCGCCGATGCGCTCCCTGCATAGTGTGCGTGCCACCTCGCGCAGCGGAGTGTCGGCACCGGTCATGATCGGCGGTGCGCTCATCAGGTCACTCAGTCGACGCTGGAATGCGTAACTGTCGATGTGTGTTACCGGTAGGGGCACGTTGCTGGGCGCGGCCTGCACCTTGCCATCGTACCAGCCCGCTTCCGCATCGCGGCTGACGGACTCGACGCGATGTTCGGCGAAGGACTGCGCCTCACCCAGCGTTCGGATATCCGCTTCGCGCAGCAAGGCTAGCAGTTTGCCCCAGATTTTACCGATGGCCAGACACTCGCCCAGCAGTGGATCGTTGTGATCGATGGTGACGCCCAGACGTTCAGCCAGTGATTTCAGACCTGGATTCGGCAATGCCGGATCCAATATTCCCGTCAGGTGCGCAATATCGAGCGCCGGTGGATCGCGCCATGGGATTCCCGCCTGCGCGGCTGCTGCGCACAGCGCGGCCAGATCGGCCGCGATCGTATGGCCGACGACGATCCGCCCCACGAATAGCTCCCGCAGTGTTTTGGCGACCTCGGCGAAGTCGGCACTATCTGTTGTCGAGGTGTCGTCTGCTTGCGGCGAGAGGGGTATCCCGGGTTTAAATCGATGGCTGAATCGCGGCTGATCGAGTTGGGCGCCGCCCTTCATGGCAACGGCGCTCACTTGAAGGATGCGGCCGCGCTCTGCGTTGGAATCGCTGGTCTCTACCGCCAGGATCAGCGTCGGCAGCGTGATCAGCGGTGCCTGGCTTGGAGGAGGTATGCGGCCCGCCATGGCAGTGAGGCTATTTGAGGATCAACCCGAGCAAGTGATTGACGCCTTGCGCTATTTCACTCTCGAGGGGGAATGACAGCATGCCCATGACTGAATAACCGAGCAGCCAGGGCATCAGGTAGAAGCGAATCATGAAGAAGAACCAAGCCACATAGAGCGGAATCATCTGAGGGATCAAGAACGCGGGCGTAATGGGTGCGAACAGTTTCAGCAGTGGATCGGTCACCCGCACGAAGAATCGCATGAAGAAGAATTTGCTCTCTTCAGGAAGAAACAGACGCATGCCGAAACGACCGATCAGCGTCCACATAATCATGCCCATGAGGTAATCGAATACCAGTACCCACAGTGGAAATACCTCTGTCATTTCAGAGCCCCCCGGTTAATCACACTTATTTGCCACTTTATATAACGAAAATAAGCCGGGGCGAGTAGACCTCGCCCCGGCTCAAGACAACACAGACTAGTTGTTATTAATGGTGCGAACCGACGATCGTCTCACCTCTGGGGATGCGGATCTCGTCGACCATCGCCTGTGTCTCCTTGTCAGGCTCTGCGGTCATCAACGAAACCACCACCATGGCCACCAGACTCACCGAGGCACCGATGATGCCGAAGCGCAGGTGATCGATACCGATCCACGGTTCCATGCCGGCGAAGCGGACCATGTAGAGGTACCAGGTCCCTGCAGCAAGACCCAGCGCCATACCGGCGATGGCCCCCGGCCGGTTGGCCCGTTTCCACCAGACCCCAAGCACCAGCGGGAAGAACAGACCCGACATGGCGAAGTCGAAGGCCCAGGCCACCGCACCGAGGATACCGGTCAGCTTCAAGCTGGCCACCGCAGCGCCCGCCGCACCGATTCCGAGCAGCAGGACGCGGGCGACGATCAACCGCTTTCTGGTCTCCGCCTTGGGATCGATGATCTTGTAGTACAGATCGTGGGACAGGGCATTGGCGATGGCGAGCAGCAGGCCGTCGGCCGTGGACATGGCCGCGGCCAGGCCGCCGGCGGCGACCAGGCCGGAGATGACGTAAGGCAGGCCGGCAATCTCGGGTGTCGCCAGCACGACGATGTCGCCGCGCATGAAGAACTCGTTGATCTGCAGCAAGCCGTCGCCATTGGCGTCGTTGATGCCCAACATTCCGACCGCTGCCCACTTCTGGATCCACTCCAGTGCATTCACATCCGCTATCGCCTTGCCGATGATGCTGGTCGCCAGGGTGGGATCCAGCACCTGCAGTTTGGTGAAGGTAGCTAGCGCGGGTGCGGTGAAGTAGAGCAGGGTGATGAAGAACAGCGACCAGGCCACCGAGACACGCGCTGCACGCACGGAAGGCGTGGTGAAGTAGCGCATCAGGATGTGCGGCAGCGATGCCGTACCGAGCATCATGCATGCCACCAGGGTCACGAACTTCCAGGCTGCCAGCCCACCACCGGGTTCGGCGTGCAGGTTGGTCAGCGCCACGAGACCCGGGAAGCCGGTTGCGGCACCCGCGACCGGTTTCAGCGTACCCACCCCGAGCATTGGCTCCAGTTCCTGGATGCGGGCCACCGCGTCACCGTAGACGAACTGCGGAATCACGCCGAAGCCCTGCTTGTTCGACATCCAGATAACCGGAACCAGATAGGCGATGATAAGCACGATGTACTGCGCCACCTGGGTCCAGGTCACCGCGCGCATGCCGCCCAGCATCGAGCAGATCAGGATTCCCACCAGCCCGAACCAGACACCCACCTCGAACGGAACGCCCAGCGCGCGCGAGGCGATAGTCCCTGTAGCGTTGATCTGCGCCGTCACATAGGTGAACGATGCGATGACCAGCACCACCACCGCAAGCAAGCGTGCCGTGTTGCCGCCATAACGGGTACCGATGAAGTCCGGCACCGTGTAGCAGCCGAACTTGCGCAGGTACGGCGCCATCAGCACCGCGACCAGCACGTAGCCGCCGGTCCAGCCGACCACGAAGGCGAGGTAGGAGTGACCGCCCATGTAGATGCCGCCGGCCATGGCCACGAATGAAGCACCGGACATCCAGTCCGCAGCGGTCGCCATACCGTTGAACACCGGCGGCACCTGTCGGCCGGCGACGTAGTACGCGTCGATCTGCATGGTTCGCGACAGCCACCCGATGAGGGCGTAGATGAGAATTGTGAAAGCCACAAAGAGTATGCCGATGGTGTCGGCACCCAATCCCATCTGCTCCAGCACTGCCATCAGCAGGATGAAGACTATGAAGCCCCCGGTATAGAAGCCGTAGATCTTGGGGAGGTTGGTGATGAAGTCCCCTTGCATTCTGAAAAAGCTCATTTGTGCGCCCCCCCCTTAGTCTTCTTCAGCCATACCGCATTCGCGATCGACCTTGTCCTGCTGTTTCACGAAGATGAACAGTTGGATGACGAACGCGAACAGGGAACCCTGGGCCGCCATGTAGTATCCCAAGGGAAAGTGCATGAACCTGATTTCGTTGAGTTGGGGTGCAAACCAATGGACCAGATACGCGAAAACAAACCAGATGCTCAAATGAATAATCATCAGGTTTCGCGTCCGATTCCAGTGGGCCTCCCTCATAGCAGTAGTTTCTGAATTCACCGACCTTCCTCCTTATTTATTGAAGTAATAATGCAGAGATGAAACGCCGATCATTGTTATTTGCGAACAGCTGCTGATTTAGCCGATGTTGATTTATTCCTCCTCCTCGTGATTGCCCTCCATAGCATTTTGTTGTGGTCAAATCATCCCTTGGCGCAAAGTGCAAGCAAAAAATATGCAGAAAAGTTAAATAACTAATAATCAATGAGATAGAATGGTTAATTAATGTAAAAGATGTCAAGAGAAGCTAAAAATGTAACGAAATGAAACAAATAAAAGTAACGTAAAGTAACATAGGTAACACTTTTCCGATGCGAGTTTGCCTGGCAATGGCCCCTTTGGCCTGCAGATCAAGTTCTCCAAACCGCCGTTTTCAGGGAGATGCCGGGGTCGGGTCGGCTGCTATTTTCTCCGCGGGATTCCCAGGCGCTGCCGCTTTTCCCAAAGTGCTTTGCGGCTAATCCCAAGACGTTTGGCGAGTGCGGTCTCGGTGAGTTCATCCTGGTGTTCGAGGACGAAACGGCGGAAATAGTCTTCCAGGGAAAGATCAAGGTCTGTACTTGGGGACACCTCGGCGTTTTTATCGGGGAGCCGGGCGGGCTCGATCGAGAGCATCTCGGGAGTGATGCTGTGGCCATCGGAGAGGATGACGGCGCGCTCGATCGCGTTCTCCATCTCCCGCACATTACCCGGCCAGGGGTACTTGAGCAGGGTCTCCATGGAGGCGGGTGTAAACTGCAACGGAGCCCGATTCAAACGGCGGCAGCTCTTCTCTAAGAGGAATTCTGCAAGCTGAGCCACGTCTTCGCCGCGCTCGCGCAACGGCGGCAGGTGAATCTCCATGACACGCAGGCGAAAATAGAGGTCTTCGCGAAACTCGCCGGTCTTCACCTGCTGTTGAAGATCGCGATGCGTGGCGGCGACCAACCTTACATCGACCTTGCGCTCGTGTGGTGAGCCGATACGCCGGATCTCTCCCTCCTGCAGTACGCGCAGCAAACGGCCCTGCGCGGTCAGCGGCAACTCGCCGATCTCGTCGAGGAACAACGTACCCCCGTCGGCCGCCTCTACCAGGCCGTGCCGGATGCCTACGGCACCGGTAAAAGCGCCTTTCTCGTGGCCGAAGAGCTCCGACTCGATCAGACTTTCTGGGATGGCAGCGCAATTGACGGTGATGATGGGGCCGTCCTTGCGGGGGCTGGTTTCGTGCAGGGCGCGAGCTACCAGCTCTTTGCCGGTACCCGATTCACCCAAAATAAGCACTGTGGTATCGGTTGGCGCGACTTTACTGATGCGGTTGAAAACCTCTTTCATGGGCGGGCATTCGCCTACCAGACCGGAGACCGGGTAATTGCGCTCGAGATCGCTTTTCAGTGCGATATTCTGGCGTGCCATTCGATTCTGCTGCAGCAGACGCTCCACCAACAGCAGCATCTCATCGTGATCAAAGGGTTTGGCGATATAGTCGGCGGCACCCAATTGCATCGAGTCCACGGCGGAGCGCACGCTGGCGTAGCTGGTCATGATGACTACCGGTGTGTTCTCGCAGTGGGCGATGATATCGGTGCCCGGCGTCCCCGGCAGGCGCAGGTCGGCGATGACGAGATCGAAAGAGGTCAGGTCGTGGTTCTCGACTGCCTCGGCCACCGAACCGGCATCGGCCACTTCATAACCGTTGCGCTCCAGGAGACGCAGCAGTGCCTGGCGTATGACTTTTTCGTCCTCGACGATGAGGATCCGATTCATGGGATGGTCGCTCCGTCCTGGCTGTTCAGTGAGGGGTGGATTGTCACACTGCCCGCGGGCAAGCGAATGATGAAGCAGGAGCCACGTCCGGGTTCGCTGTCGATGTGAATGGTGCCGTCGTGGTCTTGCAGGATGCTGTAGACCAGCGGCAAGCCCAGTCCGGTGCCCTTGCCGGGTTCCTTGGTGGTAAAGAACGGCTCGAAGATCTGCTCCTGCAACTCCAGCGGTATACCGCATCCCTGGTCGGTGATCTCGATACGCAGCCAATCTTCCTCGCGGTGTGCTTCGAGAGTGACACGATCGCCGGGTGCGGAGGCGTCACAGGCGTTGGTGAGCAGATTGACGAACACCTGAATCAAGCGCTGGCGATCACCAAGGATCTCAAACCCCTGTGTGCAGTTGTTTTGTAATTCCGCCAGCTTGCCGGCGTGGCTCAGGCGCACCAGGCGGACGGCTTCGTCGATACAATCGCGCAGGTCGAAGCGGGTGCTGGTCGAGCCATCGGGCATACCGCCGTGACTGAATGAGACCAGCGAGTGGACGATGTCGCCGATGCGTTGGGTCTGTTCCAGGATGCGCGTCACATGGTCTCTGGTCTGTTCGGACTCGGTCTCATCGCGCAGGTTTTGTGCGAGGCAGGCGATCCCGGTGACCGGATTGCCGATTTCGTGCGCCACGCCGGCCGCCAGGCGCCCGATAGAGGCCAGGCGCTCGCTATGCATCAGCTCGTCTTCCAGCAGTTGCAGGTCGGTGAGATCCTCCACCAGCAGCACCAGACCGCTACGATCGGTTGTATCGCGGCCATTGCGGTAGCGGTTTTGCGGGGCCTCAATGGCCGCCTTATGCAGGTTCAGCCATCGGGTACGACCCTCCAGCGTGATGCGTTGTTTGTGGAGGTGGCGATCTTTGGTGCGGATGAAATCGCTGAACAGCCGCCCCCAGGGAGGCGGCAGTTCCTGGATGGGTGTGGCCAGCACCTCGTTGCGCTCGATCCCCGAGAGCAGTTCCATCGCCAGGTTCCAGACCACGATCTCCTGGCTGGGACCCAGGGAGCAGACGCCAAGCGGCAGGTCCTGCAGAATCTGACGATGATAGCGGCGGAGTGCATCGAGCTCGGCCGCCAGACCCTGCAGTTCGATGCGCGACTCCTCGACGCGCTCTTCAATGAACCGCATCCCGTCGGCCAGAGCGCTTTGGGCGCGGCTGCTCATCTTGATGGGATTTTCCACGAACATCCGTGCCATCTGGGGACCCACGAGCCCGGAGAGGTTGCGTTCGATCTTGTCCCGTAGACGACGCAGCTGGGCGGGCCGGCGCTCCTCATTACCCATCTCCAGATCACGCAATGCCTGCGTCACCTCCTTGTTGGCGGCCACGTCGCCCATGTAGCGGGAAAGCTGTTCGCGGTACTGGTCGGGAGAGAAGGCGGTGAGGGCGCCGCTGGCCGGGACAAGGATATGGCGGCAGCAGGCGTTGGCGGCATCCTGCTCCTCGCGCGAAGGGCGGGTGATCAGTGACACGCCAAGAAACAACACGCCATTGACCAGCAACGACCAGAAAGTGGCGAAGGTCCATTTGTCCTGACCGGCGGCCGTCATCAGCGTCTGCGCATCGAAGTCATAGGTCAGGAATCCACTGCTCTGAAGCAACGGGAACAGCAAGGTAACGGCCCACACCAATCCACCCCCCAGCAGACCGGCGATGAAGCCCCAGGCGGTTGCGCGCGGCCAGTAGAGCAGGCCGACAACCCCGGGAAGGAACTGAGCCACCGCCACAAAGGAGATCAGGCCCAGTTGCACCAGGCCCTGGTGTTTCTCCAGAAGCAGCGAAAAGAAGTAACCGGTAAAGATGATGACGGCGATCAGCACGCGCCGGCCCCATAGCAACCAGCGGTAGATGTCGAGCTTGGGATCGGGATAGCTCGCCGGGAGCAGCAGGTGGTTGAGACACATAGCGGCCAGGGCGAGTGTGGTGACGATCATCATCGCGCTGGCGGCGGAAACCCCCCCAAGAAAAGCCATGGTGGGCAGCAGAGCGCTTCCGCTGCTCAGGGTGATACCGAGTACGTAGTAGTCAGGTTCGGTGGGTTGCCCCAGGGCGGTTCCAGCCCACAGCACGACCGGGATCGCCAGGTTGAGCAGCAGCAGATAGAAGGGTAAGCCCCAGCTGGCGATCGGCAGCGTGCGCTCGTCGATGTTCTCGGCGAACGCCATATGAAACTGGCGCGGCAGCAGAAACGCGGCAGCGAACGAGAGCACCATGAAGGTGGACCAGGGTCCATTCTTTACAGGTTCGTACAAAGCCTCCAGCGCTTCGGGATTCTCGGCCAGCCAGAGGTTCAGCTGGTCAAAACCGCCAAATACCCCGAAGACCGCGAACAAACCCACCACCATTAACGCGAGAAGCTTGAACAGCGATTCAAACGCGATGGCCACCACCAGGCCCTCGTGTTTGTCACGGGGTGATATATGCCGTGCGCCAAAGAGGATGGCAAAAGCGGTGAGGATCAGACAAAAACCCAGCGCAAGTTCACCCGTCGCAGACTCTTTGGTCAGAATGCGCAGCGATTCGGTGACGGCGCGGATCTGCAGCGCGATATAGGGCAGGGTTCCTGCGAGCATGAACAGAGTGACGAGTACACCGGCAGCCTGGCTGCGAAAACGAAAGGCGAACAGGTCTGCGAGTGAGCTGAGCTGGTAATCCCGGGTCAGGCGCAGGATGGGCTGCAACAAGAAAGGCGTCAGTACGAAGGCAAGCGTCACGCCCAGATAGATGGTCAGGAAATTGTAGCCCTGGGCCTGGGCGAATCCCACGCTGCCGTAGTAAGACCACGAGGTGGCGTAGACGCCCAGCGATAGTACATAGGTCAGCGGGTGGCGGGCGACCCGGCTTGAGATCCAGCCGCGATCAACCGCGTAAGCGATCAGAAACAGCAGCGCCAGATAGGCGACAACCGCCAGGAAGAGTTGCCCGATATCAAATGTCATCGCTCCCTCGGCGCAGCTGCGCTATCGCCACCAATACGATGATCACCAACCAGATGAGATACGGGAGGTACCACGGGCTGTCTTCGACCGCCCACCATGTGAGAAAGGGCGTGGCGTACATCATGAGCCCGAACAAAAAGACCAGTACCAGGCTGGTTAGCGGTCGTCCAGGTTCGGGTTTGAGTTGCATGCGCTCACCGGGGCTGTGCGGATTGCGCAAGCTTAACAGATGTTGTTACAAATAGTAGCAATCTAGCGAGACCACGCCTCTGGCGGATGCCACACCAGGCCGCTTGATCTCGGCACGCGATGGAGATCCCAGTGATCGACCGCCCAGCGCAGAATCTCAGCTTGGGTAGCATAGCGCAGGTCGTCACTGACCGCCTGCCCCAAAAAGGTCAGTGCCTCCAGCAAATAGCGGTTGCCGGCACCCTGGGTCAGAGGCTGGGCACCGGTCTGCTTGCTCAGTTTGTGCCCCAAATCGTTCGTGGCGACGGGTAGGTGAGCGTAGCGCGGTGGTGGAAATCCGAGCAGTTGCTGCAGGTAAAGCTGCCGTGGAGTGGCGTTGAGCAGGTCGCTGCCACGTACCACCTCGGTGATGCCCTGCGCGGCGTCATCCACCACCACCGCCAGCTGGTAAGCGATCAATCCATCGGCCCGTTTTACGACGAAATCACCGACACCTGTCTCCAGGCGCTGACCGTACTCACCTTGAATGGTGTCGATAAAGGCGATGGGATCGTTGTGCGTACGCGTTCTCAGCGCAAGGTGTTTGCCGACCGCAGTACGGTTGCGACACGTCCCCGGATAGATCCAGCCTTCAGTGCCGGGAGATGCACGGGCGGCGATTTCGCTGCGGCTGCAGCTGCAGGGGTAGAGAACACCGAGGGTATCGAGCCGATCCAGGGCCTCCCGGTAACGGTGTTGCCGCGTGCTCTGGTACACGACCGGCCCGTCCCACTCCAGCCCCAGGTGATCGAGTGTGAAAAGAATGGCGTCAGCCGCACCCGCTATCTCGCGAGGGGGATCGAGGTCCTCGATACGAACCAGCCATTCTCCTCCTGAGCTTCGCGCCTGCAGATAGCTCCCGAGCGCCGCGACCAATGACCCGAAGTGCAGCGGCCCGGTGGGGGAGGGAGCGAAGCGGCCGCGGTAATGCGGGATGCCACTCATGCACATACCAAACCGTGTTCGGCGTGGCGGAAACAGGCGGGCACCGGGTGCTTGAGAGCGCTAGCGACGATTGCCCAAGGGGGGGGATGAGCGAGCAACGGGTTGCGGGTGCCGGTTGGCACCCGCGGTGTCAACCCATCTGTTTTTCGCGAATCTCGTCGAGTGTTTTGCAATCGATACACAGCGTGGCCGTGGGGCGGGCCTCCAGACGGCGGATGCCGATCTCGACGCCACACGATTCGCAATAGCCGTAGTCGTTGCTTTCGAGAGCGGCCAGTGATTCGTCGATCTTTTTGATCAGCTTGCGCTCGCGGTCACGGGTGCGCAGTTCCAGACTGAACTCGGATTCCTGGGTGGCCCGATCGTTGGGATCGGGAAAATTCGCCGCATCGTCCTTCATGTGATGAACGGTGCGATCGACCTCTTCCATCAGCTCGCGCTTCCACGCCAGCAGCATCTGGCGGAAATGCTCCACCTGCTTCTCATTCATATACGCCTCACCCTTTTTCGGGGTGTAGGGCGTGACGTCCTTGATTACTCCCACGTTCGAATCTGGAGTAGCGGCGGTTGGTTTCTTAGCAGCCATGCGGGACACTCCTGCCCAACAAAAAAACGGATTCTATACCAGATTGGCCAGGATACGGCAAACCTGATCTGACTTTAGCGCTCCGGCTGCGGGCCCGCCTCGATGATCAGCGCTGCCACTACCGCACGTCCTTCGGAAATCAGGACATTGTAGGTGCGGCATGCAGCGCCTGTATCCATGATCTCGACACCTATGCCGCGCCCGTAGAGCGGCGCGGTGAGCATCCGATCGGGAAAGACGAGTCGCTCTCCGGTGCCGATCAGCACCACCTCCGGCGCCATCTCCAGAATGGGCGCCAAATGCTCCGCTTGCAGCTCGCCGATGTGTTGTGGTGCCCAGTCAGCGAGCAGCTCCCCGCCGCCGATGACCAGGCTGCGGTAGAAGAGCTGGTCGTTGACCGTGATGGCACCGGGGCGGTAGGCGCGGATGTGGTACTGATCGCCGGGCCCGTGGAGGTTAAGCTTCATACGATTCCCAAAGTTTGGTGACAGAACTTGGAGCCGGGTCTGCAACAGCAGGCGATTCGCCTTGTAGAGCACTAATTTTAAACCGTGGTTTGGCAATTGACAGCTGTAAGGCACCGCCAGTAACGTACAATGCTTTTACTTTGGCAAACGTTCACCCTTCCGCAGGAGGGGTTTCTTGTTTTGGGGATCTACGCACTTGATCGACGAATTTCCTAGAATTAAGCGGCTACCGCCCTATGTCTTTAACATCGTTAACGAGTTGAAGGCGGCCGCTCGTACGCGCGGGGAGGATATCATCGATTTCGGGATGGGCAACCCGGATCAGCCCACCCCCGCCCATATCGTCGAAAAGCTGGTCGAGGCCGCGCGTCGCAACGACACGCATCGCTATTCGCAGTCCAAGGGTATCCCGCGCCTGCGCCGCGCCATTGCCAACTGGTACGGACGCCGGTTCAACGTGGATCTCGATCCCGAGCGCGAGGCCATTGTCACCATCGGCTCAAAAGAGGGTCTGGCCCACTTGTCCCTGGCCACCATGGGCCCCGGTGATGCGGTGCTGGTTCCCAATCCCGCCTATCCGATACACCCTTACGGTTTCGTAATCTCCGGCGCCGACATTCGTCACGTCCCGTTGGTGCCGGATATCGATTTCTTCGTCGAACTGGAAAAGGCGATCAAGGATTCCTGGCCTAAACCCAAGATGCTGGTGCTCAATTTTCCAGGCAATCCGACGACGCAGTGCGTGGAACTGGATTTCTTCGAGAAAGTGGTGGAGATCGCCCGCGAGCACCAAATCTGGGTGGTTCACGACATCGCCTACGCCGATATCGTCTTCGACGGCTATGTGGCGCCCTCGATCCTCCAGGTGCCGGGTGCGCGCGACGTTGCTGTCGAATTTTTCTCGCTCTCCAAGAGCTACAGCATGCCCGGCTGGCGCGTCGGTTTCATGTGCGGCAATGCCACCCTGGTGGCGGCGCTGGCGCGCATGAAATCCTATCTGGACTACGGCATGTTCACACCGATCCAGGTGGCCTCGATCATGGCGCTGGATGGTCCGCAGGAGTGTGTCAAGGAGATCTGCGAGCGCTACGAGAGTCGCCGCGATGTGCTGTGCGATGGTCTTAATGCCGCCGGCTGGGAGATGGAGAAGCCCAAGGCGACCATGTTCGTCTGGGCACCGATCCCGGAACCCTACCGCGAGATGGGTTCGCTGGAGTTTTGCAAGAAGGTGCTGCGTGACGCCAAAGTGGCGGTTTCACCCGGCATTGGCTTCGGCGAATACGGCGACGATCATGTGCGCTTCGCGTTGATTGAGAACGAACATCGCACCCGGCAGGCGATTCGGGGGGTGCGCGACATGTTGCGTAAAGACGGTCTGGTGGCCACGGCATCAAGTGGAGGAAGCCAGTGAATCCGGTTAGAATCGGCCTGCTGGGCCTGGGCACCGTCGGTGGCGGCACCTACGATGTATTGCTGCGCAATGCCGAGGAGATCACCCGACGTGCGGGGCGCGGAATCGTCATCGCCCACGCCGCGGCGCGCGAGATCGAGGGCAGCCGCTTTCAGCGGAGCAAGGACATCCAGCTAACCACCGATCCCTACGAGGTGGTCAACAATCCGGACGTGGAAGTGGTGGTGGAGCTGATCGGCGGTTATGACCCCGCCAAGGATCTGGTGCTGCGCGCGATCGAACAGGGCAAGCACGTGGTCACCGCCAACAAGGCGCTCATCGCGCTGCATGGCAACGAGATCTTCGCCGCCGCTCAGAGCAAAGGCGTCGTGGTGGCCTTCGAAGCGGCGGTGGCGGGCGGGATTCCGATCATCAAGGCGATTCGCGAGGGGCTCGCCGGCAACGAAATCCTCGGTGTCGCGGGAATCATCAACGGCACTGGAAATTTCATCCTGACCGCGATGCGCGACGAAAGGCGTGAGTTCGATGACGTGCTGGCCGAGGCCCAGCGGTTGGGCTACGCCGAGGCCGATCCCACCTTCGATGTGGAGGGGATCGATGCCGCGCACAAACTGACGATCCTGGCATCGATCGCCTTCGGCATTCCGCTGCAGTTCGATCGGGTCTATACCGAGGGCATCAGCAGGCTCACGCAAGGCGACGTGGGGTATGCGGAGGAACTCGGCTACCGCATCAAGCACCTGGGTATCGCCCGGCGCAATAACGGCGGGGTCGAACTGCGGGTTCATCCCACCCTGATTCCCAGGCGGCGCCTGATCGCCAACGTGGATGGGGTGATGAACGCGGTTCTGGTCGAAGGCGATGCCGTCGGACCCACCCTTTACTACGGGGCGGGTGCGGGGGCCCAGCCGACCGCATCGGCCGTGGTTGCGGATCTGGTCGATGTGGTGCGGGCGTTGACGACCGATCCGGAAAACCGGGTGCCCCACCTGGCCTTCCAACCCGATGCGTTGCAGGACATGACCATCGTCTCCATGGACGAGGTGGAGTGTGCCTATTACCTGCGCCTGCAGGCCCTCGACAAACCCGGTGTGCTGGCGGACGTGACCCGCATCCTCGCCGATCTGGAGATCAGTATCGAGGCGATTCTGCAGAAAGAGCCGGAGGCGGGTGCCACTTCCGTGCCGGTAATCCTGCTCACCCACCCGGTCAAGGAACGCGCGGTGAACGAGGCGATGCGCCGCATCGAGGCACTCGACAGCATCACTGCCCCGGTGATGCGCATACGCGTGGAGCATTTTTAAGCCTGCGCGGGACTGTATTTCTGAAGTTTCGGCCCGAGCCTGATAAAGGACTGTTACATGACCCCCAGCCGCCGCTACCTCGGCTTGATCGACAAATACCGTGAACGCCTGCCGGTGCATGATGACACGCGGATCATCAGCCTCAACGAGGGCAACACGCCGCTGCTGCGGCTCAACAACATCACCCGTGATCTCGGCCGGGATGTGGATATCTACGTCAAGTACGAAGGGCTGAATCCCACCGGCTCGTTCAAGGATCGCGGCATGACCATGGCGGTGACCCGAGCTGTGGATGAGGGCAGCCGCGCCATCATTTGCGCCTCCACCGGCAATACCAGTGCGGCGGCGGCGGCGTACGCAGCACGTGCGGGGATCACGGCCTTTGTCCTCATTCCGGAGGGCAAGATCGCGCTGGGCAAACTGGCCCAGGCGATGATGCACGGTGCCCTGGTACTGCAGATCGAAGGCAATTTCGACGATGGCATGCGGCTGGTGAAAGAGGTGGCGGGTGAGGCGCCGGTGACCATTGTCAACTCGATCAATCCCTACCGACTGCAGGGCCAGAAAACCGCGGCCTTCGAGATCGTGGAGCAGCTCGGTCGCGCGCCCGACTATCACTGCCTGCCGGTGGGCAACGCCGGCAATATCAGCGCCTATTGGATGGGCTACACCGAGTACTTCACCGATGGACTGGTCACCCGCCGACCGACGATGTGCGGCTATCAGGCCGCAGGCGCGGCGCCGTTTCTGCGCGGTCATCCGGTGGAGAATCCGGAGACGGTGGCGACTGCGATCCGTATCGGCAATCCACAGAGCTGGGACAAGGCGGTCAATGCCCAACAGGAATCGGGCGGCTGGTTCGATGAGTTCAGCGATGAGGAGATCCTCGCCGCTCAAAAGCTGCTGGCGCAACGCGAAGGCATTTTTTGCGAACCCGCCTCGGCGATCTCGCTGGCCGGTGCATTGCGCGACATACAAAGTGGCAAGATCGTCGCCGGCAGCCAGGTGGTCTGCACCTTGACCGGCCATGGGCTGAAGGATCCGGATACCGCCATCCGCCAGAGCGGTGATCAGGTGCGCAAGGTGAGAGCCGAACTTGGTGCGGTGAAGGACGCCATACTCGGGCATCTCGCCTAGGGGGCTGTCCGGGCACCCGTGGAGCACCACAACGCTTACGATCTGCATCTGGCCGCACCGCGGCTCTCCCGTGCGCTGCCTGCCTGGTTCGATCACGCGGGATTGATTCCCGCGACACCTGCCCTGGAACGCATGCTGGCACGGGCCGATCGGCTTGGCAGCCCGCTTGCCACCGCAGCACTCGAGGCGCCGCTCGCGTTCTTTGGGCCGACACTGCGCGAGGGCACGCAACCGCCGTGGGCCGCGCTGGCGCTCGCCGGGGAGACGAACGGTCAGCGGGCAGGATGCTGGCTGCGTATCGATCCCGTGCATCTGCGTCCCGATATGGCGCAGCTGCTGCTTTTTGCTCCTCCCGACTTTTCCCTGACCGGGGCAGAGGCCACGGCCCTGGCGGCAACCGTTTCATCCTGCCTGGAGGAGTGGGGGGAGTTGACGATGCCCCACCCGACCCGGTGGTATCTCAAGCTCAAAAATTCCACCCCGCTCGCAACGGTCCCGGTGGAGCGGGTGGCGGGACGAGACACTCAGGGTCGGTTACCCGAGGGGGAGGCGGGCCGGGCGTGGCGTACGCGAATCAACGAGATCCAGATGCTGCTCTTTGAACATCCTGTCAACCAGCAACGCGAGCAGCAGGGGCTTCCGGCCATCAACAGCATCTGGCCATGGGGCTGGGGCCAGACACCCCGGGTGGCAGAGCCTCGTTATCGCAGTGTCTGTGCCGCCGCGCCGATCGTGCGCGGGCTTGCACGGCTTGGCGGCGTCAGTGCCGTAGTGGCTAGTGAGTCTTTGGACGATTGGCTTGCGCAGGGTCTGCCTGCGGGCGAGCATCTGATCTGGCTGGACCTGGACAACGCCCGGGCTGCCCGTGATCCGGAGGTTTGGGGCGCATGGCTGGAATCGTTGGAGTTGAAGTGGTTCGCTGACCTGGCCGATCTGCTGCAGCGCAACCGATTGCGCAGCCTGGTGCTGCACAGCGGTGATGGCCAGGCGTGGCGCATGACCCGCCGTGCGCTGCGCCGATTCTGGCGCCGGTCGCGACCATTGCCGAACCGGCTGCGATTGGAAGTGGAGGCCTAGCGTGAGTCTTCCCCAGGTGCGGATCGTCATCCGCCGTCGCAGCGTACCGGAGGTACCGCTGGAGCTGCCGGCGGAACTGCACCCGGTCCTGCATCGGGTGTTTGCCGCGCGCGGCGTGCGCAGCGCCGCCGATCTGGATATCGCGCTCGGCACCTTGCCCGACCCGCACTGTTTCAAGGGCATCGATGCTGCGGTGACGCTGCTCATCGCAGCGATGGAGCAGGATCGACATATACTCATCGTCGCCGATTATGATGCCGACGGCGCCACCAGCTGTGCCGTCGCGGTCAGGGGGCTGCGCGCGCTGGGGGCGCGACGGGTCAGCTATGTGGTTCCCGACCGTTTTCGCTACGGTTATGGTCTCAGCCCCGAGATCGTCGCGGTGGCAGCCCGGCAGCATCCCGATCTCATCGTTACCGTGGACAACGGTATCTCCAGTATCGAGGGGGTGGCGGCGGCTCAGGCAATGGGAATCCCTGTGCTCGTTACCGATCATCACCTGCCGGGGGACGGGCTGCCGGACGCAGCCGCCATCGTCAATCCCAATCAACCCGGGTGCGGCTTCCCGACCAAGCATCTGGCGGGAGTCGGGGTGATGTTTTACCTGCTGATGGCGTTGCGCACGGCGCTGCGCGAGGCGGGGCATTTTGCCGCTGTGCCGGAGCCCAATCTGGCGGAGCTGCTCGATCTGGTTGCGCTGGGGACGGTTGCCGATGTGGTCGCCCTGGACCGTTGCAACCGCGCCCTGGTGGAGCAGGGGCTGCGGCGTATCCGTGCCGGGCACGGTTGTGCCGGAATCCGGGCACTGCTGACGGTGGCAGGCCGCGATCCGGCCGGTCTGGTGGCGTCGGATCTGGGCTTTGCGGTGGCCCCGCGTCTCAACGCAGCCGGGCGCCTCACCGAGATGTCACTGGGCATCGAGTGCCTCCTGAGCTCGACCCCGGAGGCCGCTTTCGAGACGGCAACCCGGCTCGACACCCTCAATCGCGAACGCCGTGGGATCGAGCAAACGATGCAGGAGCAGGCGTGGGATGCGCTGCGCACTCTTCATCTGGAGAGCGATTCGGGGTTGCCTTTCGGGCTTTGCCTGTTCGATCCGGCATGGCACCAGGGTGTGGTAGGGATCATCGCCTCACGGGTCAAGGACCGCCTCCATCGTCCGGTGGTTGCCTTTGCCCCAGGTGAGGCGGACGAGCTGAAAGGGTCAGCCCGCTCGGTACCGGGTGTGCATATCCGCGATACGCTGGACGCCGTTGCGGCCCGGCATCCAGGATTGGTGGTGCGTTTCGGAGGACATGCCATGGCGGCAGGATTGACCCTGCTGCCGCAGAACCTGGATCGCTTCAGCAGCGCCTTCGATGCGGAAGTGCGGCGCCATCTGGGCGCGGACGAACTGGAGGGCGTGGTATGGAGTGACGGGGAAGTGGCCCCCGCCGATCTGACCCTCGATTTTGCCCAATGCCTGCGTGAGGCGGCACCGTGGGGGCAGGCCTTTCCCGAACCGCGGTTCGATGGGCGCTTCGTGGTGGTCGATCGTCGCATCGTCGGGGGGCAGCATCTCAAGCTCATGGTTCAGTCCTGTGCCGGTGGCAGGGAACTCGATGCAATCTGGTTTCGCGCGCGGGATCCGGAATCGGTGCGTATCGGCGATCAGGTGCGCATGGTCTATCGGCTGGACGTCAATGAATACCGCGGGCGGCGTACCCTACAACTGATCGTCGATCATCTGGAAGCGTCACCGGGTCGGTGACTTACATGAACCCCTCTCAAAATCCCCGTGCGCTGTGCGGGATGAGACAGGTTCATACAAAGCGTTGGCTGAATTCGGTACAATTGCGCGCTTTGTCTCTATCAGCAGGCGGAAAACGGCATGGCCGAGCTCAACCCCATCTATCAGCAGATCAAGGACCTGCAAGGGCGCACAGAGGCCCTGAGGGGGTATCTTTGACTACGATCTCAAACGCGAACGCCTGATCGAGGTCGAGCGCGAGCTGGAAGATCCCAAGATCTGGAACAATCCCGCCCATGCGCAGGAGTTGGGCCGCGAACGTTCGCGGCTCGAAGAGATCGTCACGACCCTGCAAACACTGAGCAGCGGACTCAATGATGCCGGCGAGTTGCTGGATATGGCGGCAGAGGAGGACGATGAGGAGAGCATCGCCTCGGTGGAAAGTGATCTCGAAGGGTATGAGAAACGGGTGTCGGAGATGGAATTCCGCCGTATGTTTTCGGGCGAAATGGATCCCAACAATGCCTTCCTCGATATCCAGGCGGGCTCTGGCGGTACCGAGGCGCAGGACTGGGCGGAGATGCTGTTGCGCATGTACCTGCGCTGGGGGGAGCGGCACGGCTTCAAGACCGAGCTGATCGAGGTCTCACCGGGCGAGGTGGCCGGGATCAAGAGCGCGACGATCAGCTTCAGCGGTGACTATGCATTTGGCTGGCTGCGCACGGAGATCGGGGTTCACAGACTGGTGCGCAAATCGCCCTTCGATTCGGGTAACCGACGCCACACCTCGTTTGCCGCGGTGTTTGTCTCCCCGGAGGTGGACGACGACATCGATATCGAGATCAATCCGGCGGATCTGCGCGTCGATGTCTACCGTGCCAGCGGTGCCGGTGGACAGCATGTCAACCGCACCGAGTCGGCTGTGCGCGTCACCCACGCGCCTTCGGGTATCGTTGTGCAGTGTCAGAGCGAGCGCTCGCAGCACCAGAACAAGGATCGCTGCATGAAGCAGCTGCGCGCCAAACTCTACGAGTCGGAGATGCAAAAACGCACGGAGAAGCAACAGGCGCTGGAAGATACCAAGGCCGATATCGGTTGGGGCAGTCAGATTCGCTCCTACGTGCTCGACCAGTCCCGCATCAAGGATCTGCGCACCGGCGTGGAAGTGGGCAATACCCAGGCGGTGCTGGACGGTGATCTGGATCAGTTCATCGAAGCGAGCCTGAAAAGCGGTTTGTAACGGGTGCTCTCGCAAAGACACCAGGATCGCAAAGATTGTTTAGAGTTTTTGCGTGGCGCGCTTCGCGCCTCTGCGAAAGAGATCAAGAGACCTCACCATGAACAATGACGAAGAGCACACACTGATCGCCCAGCGCCGGGCAAAGCTCCAACAGTTGCGCGAGGAGGGCGTCGCCTTTCCCAACGATTTCCGCCGCAACGTGGTGGCCGGCGAGCTGCACGCCGAATACGGCGCAAAAAGCGCCGCGGAGCTGGAAACCGATGCGCTGCGGGTGAGTGTGGCCGGACGCATGATCGGTAAGCGAGTGATGGGCAAAGCAAGCTTTGTTCATCTGCTTGATATGTCGGGACGGATCCAGCTTTTCGTGCAACGTGATGCGCTGCCGGAAGGTGTCTACCAGAATTTCAAAGGCTGGGATGTGGGCGATATCGTCGGTGCCGAGGGTGTTCTGTTCAAGACCAAGACCGGTGAACTTTCGGTAAAAGTGGATGAGCTGCGCCTGCTGACCAAATCCCTGCGCCCGTTGCCGGAAAAGTTTCACGGTCTCACCGATACCGAGACCCGCTACCGGCAGCGCTACCTCGATCTGATCATGAACGAGGAGACACGCAACACCTTTCGCCTGCGCTCCGCCATCATCAACTACACCCGCGATTTCCTGGTCGAGCGCGGATTTCTCGAAGTCGAGACACCGATGATGCAGCTGATCCCGGGAGGTGCGGCGGCGCGCCCCTTTGTCACTCACCACAACGCACTCGATATGGGGTTCTATCTGCGTATCGCGCCGGAACTCTATCTCAAGCGCCTGGTGGTGGGGGGATTCGAGAAGGTGTTCGAGATCAATCGCAACTTTCGCAACGAAGGGCTCTCGACCCAGCACAATCCCGAGTTCACCATGCTGGAGTTCTACGAGGCTTACGCCGATTACAAAGACCTGATGAATCTGACCGAGACGCTGTTGCGCGGAATCGCCACCGATATTATCGGTTCGAGCACGATCCAACATCAGGGCGAGAGCTACGATTTCGGCACGCCTTTCGCGCGCATGAGCGTGCGCGACTCGATCCTGCATTTCAATGCCGATATCTCGGCTGCCGAGATCGACCAGCTGGAGTCCGCGCGTGCCGTCGCTGAACGCCTGGGGATTCCGCTGAAGGCGAGTTGGGGATTGGGCAAGGTGCAGATCGAGATCTTTGAAAAGACCGTCGAGCAGCGGCTCAGGGATCCGACCTTTATCACCGCGTACCCCACCGAGGTTTCACCGCTGGCGCGGCGTAATGACGACGACCCCTTTGTTACCGATCGCTTTGAGTTCTTCGTTGGCGGGCGCGAGATTGCCAATGGCTTTTCGGAACTCAATGATGCCGAGGATCAGGTCGAGCGTTTTCGCAAGCAGGTGGCAGAGAAGGAGGCGGGCGATGAAGAGGCGATGCATTTCGACGCGGACTATATCACTGCCCTGGAGCATGGCATGCCGCCCACGGCGGGTGAGGGCATCGGGATCGATCGGCTGGTGATGCTCTTTACCGATTCGCCGTCGATCCGCGATGTGCTGCTGTTTCCCCACATGCGTCCGGAAAGCAAGAGTTGAGCTGGCACATCAGCCGCAAAACCGAAAGGCCCGCGGTGCGGGCCTTTCGGTTTGATGCCGGCTGTGGCGCTCAGCCCGTCAACAATTCGCGGACTGCGCCAACGTCCTCGCTGGGGACGTCGATGGAAATCTCCTCTACCGAGCAGTCTATGCCCAGTTTGGCAAAGGCTGGCACCGTGGCCCAGTCCACCCTGCCCAGGGGATCCTGGCTGCCGAACAGCGCTTGAAGTTTGGCGACCTGCACGACGTCGACATAGTCGGGTTTGTCGCCACTTTGGCGCCGCAGATCGCGCACCCCGTTGGGAACTTGTACCAGCGCGTCGGAGAACCCCCAGGCCTTGAGGATGGCTTCACCGATGGTGCCGGCGGCATTCTTCAACAGCTCATCCAGCTGATCGTCGTCCGCTACCAGGGAGGAATCCTCTTCTACACGACTCAGGATCGGCAATGCACCGATGTCGTGCACCAGACCCGCCAGCATCGCCTCGTCGGGGCGTAGTCGGGTGTACTGCTTGGCGAGCACGGAGCTGATGGCGGCCACCTCGGTACTGTGCTCCCAGATCTTGCGGAAGCGCTGATCCAGCGCATCGGTGGTGGGCTGAAAAATCTGCTGCATCGCCAGACTGGTTACCACGTTGCGTACCACGCCGAGCCCGAGACGCGTGATTGCCATCTTCAGGTCATCGATGGGTTTGTTGCCTCGGTAGAGCGGGCTGTTGGAGATCTGAAAAAGCCGTGCCGCCAATGCGGGATCGGTAGCGACGATCTCGGCAATCTGGCCGGCCGAGGCCATCTCGTCTTCGACGGTGTCGCGCACCCTGAGGGCCACTTCGGGAAGGGTCGGCAACACCAGGCGATTGTGCGCCAGATCATCGAGTAGCCGTTGCAGGAATTGATCAGAGGCGTCAGTCATGGCGTTGGGTGTACTCCTCCCCGATTGGAGCGAACTGGTTGTTCTGGGCTGTCGGCTGAGGGGGCAGTCTAGCAGATACCCTTTCCGACCCGGAATCGTTATTGACTGCCCGGTTTGATCTGTTCCAACGAGTAGGGGGGATCACGTAACTCGACTGTCGCTGCTGGCGCGCCCTCAATGTGCAGGGAACCCGCTTCGCGAGCGCTGATCTGCACCATGGCCAGCACCTCGTAACCGCCATCGGGGCTCGGTGCGGAAAGGACGATGCGCCCCGTGGCTTGACCGGAGGCAGCCTCGGCGCCGATCAGTTCGCCACCCGCGGGCGGCTGGGTTTCTGCTGCCGCTTTACCGGGGAACATGCGGCGCTTGATGGTTCCAAGGAACTGGGTCCGTGCCACGACCTCCTGCCCGGTGTAACACCCCTTGTTGAAACTCACCCCGTCCAGGACCTCCAGATTGAGCATCTGCGGAGTGAACAGGGAACGCGTGGCCGCGACGACCTCGGGCTGCGCTGCCCGTATCATAAGGAGATCCCAACAGGGCGCACCGACGGGCCTGGCCTCGCTGCTCAACGATTGCCATAACCTGCCGGCATGTTCGACAGGCAAATGCAGCTCGAACCGAGGATGCTCGCCCGGTAGCCGTGTAATACGTGTCGAGCGCTGATCGGTGAAGCGATTGACTGCCTGGGGGACCGGGCCAACGTGCTGCTCAAGCAGCGCGGCGGCAGCAGATCCGGCGATGCCAAGGCGGGCGATCCCGGTACTGCGGTCATGGATCTCCACCTTCGAGCGCAGCACAAACATCCGCAAGCGCCCGGCCACCTCGTCGGCGAGTTCGCTCGGCAATGTGGCGCGGAAGCCTTCCTGCCAGGGCCAGATGCGGAAAAGGGCCAGCATGCGCCCCTTGTGGTCGCAGTAGGCGCTCAGTTGACTGTGATTGTCCTGGAGCTGACGCACATCATTGGTCAGCTGACCCTGGAGGAATTCGCCGGCGTCGACACCGCTGATCTCCAGCAGCGTATAGTGGGACAGGTCACACACCGCCGTCGCGGAGACCGCCGCTGACAGCTCTTCCTGCGGTGCGCCGAAGTGTTCAATTCGGTCCCCGTTCGTTACCGCGCCCTGGTCGATCAGTAGACGTTGCCAGTCACTCTTCATGCTCATTTTCCCGACTAAATTACAGCGGAAAGCTTAGACAATGCCGTGCCCGCTGTCCAAGGCTACGCGTAATCACGGTGTCTGCGTGCATTCTCGAAAGGAACGGTTTGATAAGCTTGTGGTACCTTAAAATCACATTTGCTTATGCAAGCATAACTGATTAAAATTTGCCGCGGTTTTTGGCGTCTCCGACTCGGCGCCTTTTCCCTTCATCTGTACCATCACAGTGGATCAGGCAATGGCCTCTCAGACGCGTCCAAAGAATCTCGATTTGTTGCGTTTTCGGTTGCCTGCGGTTGGCTACGCGTCGATCGCGCACCGAATCTCCGGGGTATTGATGTTTCTCGCCATACCCCTGTTTCTCTATCTCCTGGAGCTCTCGCTATCCCATCCGGAAGGCTTTGCGCAGGTGGCCGCCTTGATGAGCAGCGTGGTGTTCAAATTGATCGTCGTGGCGCTGGTCTGGGCATTGGTGCATCACCTGTGTGCGGGAATCCGCTACCTGCTGCTCGATATTGATGTGGGCATCGAGAAAGCCGCAGCCCGTCAGTCCGCGATCGGCGTGATTGTCATAGGTGGTGTCGCCGCCCTGATCACTTTAGTGGGGGTATTCCTATGAGCCGCAAGGCACATGGACTTCGCGCCTGGGTGGCGCAGCGCGTCTCGGCGATCTATCTGGGGCTCTTTGTTCTCTATGTGGTGTTCCATTTTCTGACCAGCGCGCCTGCCTCGTTCGTTGAGTGGAAGGCGTGGATGGCCGACCCATTGGTAGGCGTGCTGTGGGTGCTGGCGATGTTTTCGTTGCTGCTTCACGCTTGGGTGGGTATTCGCGATGTGTTTCTCGATTATGTGAATCCGCTTGGGTTACGGCTGGCCCTGCTCGGCCTCACGGCTTTCGCCCTGCTGGGCTATGGTGTTTGGGCGGCCCGGGTACTTTTCGTGGTGGTGAATTCATGAGCATCCCTGTACAAAAATTCGACGCATTGGTAATCGGCGCTGGTGGTGCCGGGCTGCGGGCCGCGCTGCAACTGGCGGATGCCGGAATCAGCGTGGCAGTGGTCTCCAAGGTTTTCCCTACGCGCTCGCATACCGTTGCGGCGCAGGGTGGAATCAACGCGGCTCTGGCCAATGTACAGCCGGACAACTGGCATTGGCACATGTTCGATACCATCAAAGGCAGCGATTACCTGGGCGACCAGGACGCCATCGAGTATATGTGTCGTGCAGCCGCCGAGATCGTTTACGAGTTGGAACATTTCGGCGTACCATTTTCGCGCACCGATGCGGGGCGTATCTACCAGCGTCCGTTTGGGGGGCAGAGCCAGAATTTCGGTGGTGAGCAGGCGGCTCGCACCTGCGCCGCGGCCGATCGCACCGGTCATGCCATGCTGCACACACTGTACCAGCAGAATCTGCGTGCGCAGACCAACTTCTTCGATGAGTATTTCACTGTCGATCTGCTGCGCGACGAGGAGGGTTGTTTCCAGGGCGCAGTGGTGATGGAGATCGAGACGGGTAAACCACTGGTGATTCAGGCCAAAGCCACGCTACTGGCCACGGGAGGATTTGGTCAGATCTTCCGCACAACCACCAACGCCAAGATCAACACGGGCGATGGCGCCGCGATGGCGCTGCGCTCCGGGATCCCGCTCCAGGACATGGAGTTCTTCCAGTTCCATCCCACCGGCATCGCTGGCAAGGGGATGCTGATGACCGAGGGTTGTCGCGGGGAGGGGGGTTACCTGGTGAACGGTGACGGCGAGCGCTTCATGGAACGTTACGCGCCCAACGCTAAAGACCTCGCTAGTCGCGATGTGGTCGCGCGCTCCATGTACACCGAAGTGAAGGAGGGCCGCGGTGTCGGCCCCAACAAAGATCATGTCTTGCTGCGTCTCGATCACCTGGGCGCCGAAACCATCATGAAGCGACTGCCAGGCATTCGCGAAAGCTCGATGATTTTTGCGCATATCGATCCCATCGAAAAGCCGATTCCCGTTTACCCGACCGCTCACTATGCCATGGGCGGTATCCCCACCAACCGTTTCGGCGAAGTGGTGAAAACAACCGGCAATGCCAGCGAAGATGTAGCGCCCGGCCTCTATGCCGCCGGCGAGTGCGCCTGCGTGTCGGTTCACGGTGCCAACCGCTTGGGGGGTAACTCGCTGCTTGACCTGGTGGTCTTCGGACGCGCCGCCGCCAACAGCATGATCGAATACCTGGGTAAGAATCCGAATCATCGCACGCTCGCTCAGGAAGTTGTCGATAAAGCCCATGCCCGCCTGGCCCGCTGGGACCAGAAGGGTGACGGCGTAACCGTCGACGCGTTGCGCAATGATCTCAAGAAGGTGATGGAGGATCACTGCGGCGTGTTCCGTACCGAGGAGATCATGGCCGAGGGAGTGGAGAAGATGATCGAGGTGGAGCAACGCCTGTCCGATGTGCGCCTGCGCGATCACAGCGCCACCTTCAACACGGCTCGGGTCGAGGCGCTGGAGCTGGAGAACCTGGTGGACGTGGCTCTGGCGACAGTCTCATCTGCTCTGGTGCGCAAGGAGAGCCGCGGTGCCCACGCCCGCGTCGACTTCCCGGATCGGGACGACGAGAACTGGCTGAAGCACACGCTGTTTTTCAGGGAGGGTCGGAAGATCGACTTCAAGCCGGTGCAGATGCAGCCATTGACGGTTGATCCGTTTCCGCCGAAGAAGCGCATTTACTGATCACAGGGGCAGGTCGACGTCGACACACGCTCGGGAATGGTTGACAGGTCCTAGCTATACTCAGAATTGGAAACGGTAACCATGCGTTTTTCGATCTATCGCTACAATCCGGACACAGACAGCGCACCTTACATGCAGGACTTCGAATTGGAGGTCAACTCCGAGATGATGGTCCGCGAGGCACTGATCCTGCTCAAGGCCAGGGACGAGTCGCTGACCTTTCGCCACTCCTGCGGCGAGGGCGTGTGCGGATCCGATGCCGTCAATGTCAATGGCCGAAACTGCCTTGCTTGCATCACTCCGGTGGTGAAGCTGAAGGAGCCGGTGCAGGTTCGCCCGGTGCCGGGGCTACCCATCATCCGCGATCTGGTCGTGGACATGAGCCAGTTTTACAAGCAATACCGGGTTGCCAAGCCATACCTCATCAATAGCGACCCAGTGCCGGAAAAGGAGCGTTTGCAGAGCCCGGAAGATCGCGATCAGTTGGATGGGCTTTACGAATGCATACTTTGTGGTTGTTGTTCCACCGCCTGCCCCTCATTTTGGTGGAATCCGGACAAGTACATGGGTCCGGCGGCACTTCTGCAATCCTGGCGCTTTCTGGCCGATACTCGAGATCAGGCGACTGACGAACGCCTGGATAATCTGGAGGATCCTTACAAACTGTTTCGCTGTCACAGCATCATGAACTGTGTGGAGGCGTGCCCCAAGGGGTTGAATCCCACCAAAGCGATCGGTCACATCAAGCAGTTGATGTTAAAACGCGGTATATAGGGTCCTCTGTCGTTTGAGGTGCTACGCCAACGAAAATGTCCTCCATTACCGAAGACACAGCCGCCCGTAAACGCCGCTTGCGTTGGCGGTGTCGGCGCGGGATGCTGGAGCTTGATGAGCTGTTCGCTGCATTTCTCGACCACGGCTACCATCGATTGAGCGACTCGGAGCGAGACACCTTCGAACACATGCTGGAGTGCAAGGATCAGGAACTCCTCGACTGGATGTTGCTGCAGGCCGAGCCAGAGGATGGCGATTATCGAAACCTCGTCGACAAGATCCGCGACGCCTCGCTGCGTTGAGCTGATTCCATCCGTTCGTCTGCGTTGGTGGTTGGGGGTAGGGCTGCTTGGCGCCTTGTTCTCGGTTGCGGTTTTACCCCTCCCTCTTTGGCAGCGGTTGACGGGCGCCTTACTGGTGGTGATCGTCAGCGCGTGGCGGTGGCGGGGCGTGACCTCCCGCTACCCACAGGCAGTGAGAAAGGAACCCGTATCAGGGTGGTCGTTGCTGGTGTCGCACGAGTGGCACGACGCCAGGAGCTGGCGTTGTACCTACCTGACCTCGACGCTGGTGATCATCGAGGTGGAACTCGTTGAAATGGGCCGCTATCGGTTACCTTTCCTGGCTGATCAGACGGATGCCGAGTCCTGGCGCTGGCTGCGACGTTGTTTAATGCGGGAGGAGGGTGGTACGCTCTAGTCGATACAAACACTCGGGAATAGGGTGTAGTGGGAGTCCTGATGTCCCATGACGAACCAACCTCAGAAGTACCGACCGAGACCCGCCGAATGACGTCGACCAACTCAGCTGCCGAGGCCGCTCCCTCCGATTTCAAGATCCAGGAACTGACACTCGATCATCCGTGGAGCTGGCTCGCCAGGGGGTGGAGCGATCTGCGCCATGCACCCCTGCCAAGCTTGGGTTACGGCCTGATTTTTGTACTCGCCGGGTATGCGCTGTTTGCCGTGATCGTCTACGCGGAGCTTTTCTACCTGCTGCTCCCGTTGCTCAGCGGGTTTTTTCTGGTGGGTCCTGTAGCTGCGGTCGGGCTCTACGAGATCAGCCGTCGTCATGAGCGCGGACAACCGGTTTCGTTAGGTCATGCGCTTGGCGCCTGGCGTGCCAATGGCGGGCAGATCGCCGTCTTCGGCATGGTTCTAATGCTGGTGTTTATCGCCTGGATGCAGTTGGTGATGCTGATTTTCGCCCTTTTGCATCAGGGGGTGACTCCGACCTGGGAGAGTTTCGTGCGGGTGGTTTTTCTGCAACCCGATTCCTTTCCGCTGCTGCTGGCCGCTTTGTTGCTGGGCGGCGTATTGGCGACGATCGTGTTTGCCATGAGCGCCCTGGCGGTGCCGCTGCTCATGGACCGTACCATCAACGCCCTGGATGCCATGCGCCTCAGCGTCCAGGCCGTACGTCGAAATGCGCGCCCCATGCTGCTGTGGGCCACCATCATTGCGGCGTTCACCGGGATCGGTCTGGTGACCTTTCTGCTGGGACTGCTGGTGATGCTGCCGCTGATCGGTCACGCTACCTGGCACGCTTATCGCGACACCCTGGGCCACCAGCAGATGAATCGTCAGTGAGGTTCCAGGATAGTGGGTGCAGGCGTCAGTAGCGGGTCGGTTTCCGGGTAATCGAGCGTGAAATGCAGGCCGCGGCTCTCCTTGCGCTGCATGGCGGAGCGGATGATCAACTCGGCCACCATGGCAAGGTTGCGTAGTTCCAGCAGGTCACTGGTGACCCGGAAATTGCCGTAGTACTCGTCAATTTCGCGTTGTAGCAGTTCGATGCGGCTGCAGGCTCGTTGCAGGCGCTTGTTGGTGCGCACGATCCCCACGTAATCCCACATAAAGTGGCGTAGTTCATTCCAATTGTGGGAGACCACCACCTCTTCGTCGGAATCGGTGACCCGGCTTTCGTCCCACGCCGGGAGTTCCGGTGGCGGTGGGACGTGGGAGAGCCGGGCGAGTATGTCATCCGCTCCCGCCATTGCGAATACCAGGCATTCCAGGAGCGAGTTACTGGCCATGCGGTTGGCGCCGTGGAGTCCCGTGAAGGCGGTTTCACCAACGGCATAAAGTGATTCCACGTCGGTACGCGCCCGCAAATCGGTCACCACGCCGCCGCAAGTGTAGTGTGCTGCCGGCACCACCGGAATCGGTTCGCGAGTGATGTCGAACCCAAAATCCAAACAGCGCTGATAGATGGTAGGAAAATGTTCGCGGATGAATTCGGCAGGTTTGTGGCTGATGTCCAGATAGATGCAATCGCTGCCAAGCCGCTTCATCTCGTGGTCGATCGCTCGCGCCACGATGTCGCGGGGTGCCAGCTCGGCCCGGGAATCGAAGCGCTGCATAAAACGGGTGCCGTCGGGTAGCAGCAGTCGTCCGCCCTCACCCCGGACTGCTTCGCTGATCAAAAAGGATTTGGCATGAGGGTGGTAGAGGCAAGTAGGGTGAAACTGATTGAACTCCATATTGGCAATCCGGCAGCCGGCACGCCAAGCCATTGCGATTCCGTCACCTGAGGCGCCGTCAGGGTTGCTGGTGTAGAGGTAGACCTTGCTGGCACCGCCTGTTGCCAGTACGACAAAGCGCGCTCTAAGGAGATTGACTTTGCCTCTTTTGCTATCGAGCACATAGGCGCCAACACAGCGATTGTGCGGCAGCCCGAACTTCTCGCCGGTTATCAGGTCGATGGCCACGTGGTGCTCGAAAATCTCGATGTTGCTGCGATTGCGCGCCTGATCGGCCAGAGTGGTCTCCATCGCGCGCCCTGTGGCGTCGGCCGAGTGGATCACCCGGCGCCGGCTGTGCCCCCCTTCTCGCGTCAGGTGATAGCCGCCGGCGCTCTCGGAGCCGATGGCACGGGTAAAGGGGACACCCTCCGCAATCAACCACTCAATGGCCTCACGACCACGACCGACAGTAAAGCGCACAGCGTCCGGGTCGCACAGCCCGGCACCGGCATCGAGGGTATCTGCGATATGGCTTTCGATAGAGTCCGCTTCATCGATCACAGCGGCTACGCCGCCTTGAGCGTAGAAAGTGCTGCCCTCGGTCAGCGGACCTTTGGAGAGCACGGCAATGCGCAGCGCACCACCGAGTCGCAGCGCCAGGGTGAGTCCCGCTGCGCCACTGCCGATTACGAGAACATCGTAGTAGTCCGACTGCTTCATGCCTTGTTGGGGGGGTGGCTATGGGGTATTTTGAGCTACTTTGTGTGCCCGTCTGGGTGCGGCGGTAGGTTACCGTACACTTGGCTGGGTGGGCAAACGCGATCTCGGTACAAACATAAGGAAAATAGGGTCTCTAGGCGAACTATCCCCTGGTGAGGATGTCTATCCAACCAGGCGGGAGGGTGCGCCTAAACAGGAAAAGGGGCGTGCCCGGATGGGCGAACGGAACATTGATCAGGATCTGGTAGAGCGTGTACAGCAAGGTGAGCGAGGTGCATTCGATGTGCTGGTCCGCAAATATCAGCACAAGATCATCAAGCTGGTGTCGCGTTATATCCACGACCCCCACGAGGCGATGGACGTTACTCAGGAGGCGTTCCTCAAGACGTATCGTGCGCTACCCAAATTCCGCGGTGACAGCGCTTTTTACACGTGGCTCTACCGTATCGCTATCAACACAGCGAAAAACTACCTGATTGCGCAGGGGAGAAGGCCTTTGGAGACAGACATCGATTCCCAGGTTTTGGAACAAAACGGCGGTATGGGACATCTGAGGGATATTGATACACCGGAACACCTGATGCTGCGCGACGAGATCGAGCGCACCATCTACCAGGCCATAGAGGATTTGCCAGAGGATCTGCGTACCGCGGTGACCTTGAGAGAGATGGAAGGTATGAGTTACGAAGAGATTGCCCAGACCATGTCCTGTCCGGTGGGTACCGTGCGTTCGCGGATCTTTCGCGCACGCGAGGCAATCGATAAACGACTCAAGGATTTGGAACGATGAGTGAGGGGAAGGCGATGACTGACAAAGTCGGTGAGCAGTTATCGGCGTGGATGGATGGCGAACTTCCGCATGAAGAAGTGCCGCTGCTACTGAAACGTCTAGAAGAGGATCGAGATCTACGCCTGCGTTTACAGCGGTTTCAACTGATCCGTGACGCCATGAAGGGCGGTTTGCCCGAATTCGTCAACTGTCGTATGGCCGATCGCGTCGATGCGGATATCCGCAACGAGCCTGCTGTTGCCGTTGCCCCGGTCAATGCTCCGCGCGGAGCAGGAAAATGGTTCCAACCCCTGATTGGGGCGGGGATCGCTGCATCGGTCGCACTGCTTGCGATTGTCGGGGTGCAGATGGTCAATTCCACGACGCAACCGCCGGTTGCTGCGCAGCAGGTCGCGGCTCCGCCTTCGGTCATCGTACCCCAGACGGTAGTACAGCGAGCCACCGTCAATCGATGGCAGGTCACCGATCCCGAAGTGGCACGGCGCCTGAATGACTACCTGGCCAAGCACAGCGAGCGGGCGACGACATCGGGCATGCCGCCGCATGTGCGCATAGTCGGTCACGAACAGAGCGATTAGTTCCCGGTCATGCGTCTGATCGCAGTTGCGGCCGTTTTGCTGGTTGCCTCATTCCAAAGTGGCGGGGCTACTGGGCGTAGCACGGAAACGCCGCAGCATTGGTTGGAAAGGATGGCGCGATCCCTGCACACCTTGAACTATCAGGGCACTTTCGTTTACGCCAGCGGACCCCGTATGGAGACGATCAGTCTTCAACACACTGTCGATGAGCATGGCGAGCGCGAACATCTGATCGCGTTGAACGGTGCACCTCGCGAGGTGTTGCGCGACGGGGCCGCCGTCACCAGAATCCTGCCCGACACATCATCGATCTTTAGCCAACCCGACACGCCTTCTGCCACGTTCCCCATGGCGTTGGGCGAGGCGTTTACGCACCTCGATCAGTTCTACAGTTTCCAATTGGGAGATAACGAACGCATCGCTGACCGGGAAACGCAACAAATTCACGTCAACCCGCGAGACAGCTATCGTTATGGTTATCGACTCTGGCTCGACCGGCAAACAGCGATCCCCCTGAAGGTTGCGTTGCTCGATGAAGAGGGGTACCCGCTGGAGCAGGTCATGTTCACCTCCTTCCGTCTTATGCAAGAGGAAGAATCCGCCAGCCGTCCAGCAGAGTCTCTCACTGTTCCGCCTGTCCTGTCTGCGGAGCCGGCGCGGAGAGCCCGTAGGGAGATTGCGGCAACACCCTGGAAAATCAAGGCGCTACCCGATGGTTTCGAGCTTTTTTCACACATCAAAGAGACGCTGCCTGGCAGCAGCCAGCCTGTCGACCACGTTGTCTTCAGTGATGGACTGGTATCGGTCTCCGCCTATATGGAGCCCATGTCCGACCGCAAAGGCCTCAGCGGAATATCACGCCTGGGCGCCTTCAGCGCTTTTGGCTTGAATCTCGAAGACTATCAAGTCACCGTGGTGGGAGAGGTCCCGCCCGCGACCGTCGAGTTCATTGGTCGGGCGATAGTACTCGGACCCGATACACAATGATCGAGCAGGCAGGCATTGTAGTACGCGTCGATGGGGAACGCGCCTGGGTGGAGACCGAGCGACGTTCGAGCTGCGGTGACTGCTCTGCGCAAGCGGGCTGCGGTCATGCGCTGCTCGGCAAAACCTTCGGAAGAAAGTTTGCCGAGGTTCAGGTTGTCAACAACGCTCACCTCAAACCCGGTGAGTGTATCGTTTTGGGTGTGCGCGAAGACGCGCTGCTGAAGAGTTCGTTCGCGGTCTATCTGATCCCGTTGCTCGGGTTGCTGTTGGGTGCGCTGGTGGGAGCGACTGCCGTATCCGGTGTCGGGGATCTGTCCGCTCTGCTCGGCGGGGTTGCCGGTTTTGTCGCCGGGCTGTGGTGGGTGCGTGGATTTGGTGGGCGCGCAGCCCGCTTGCAGAGGTATCAGCCTGTCATCCTGCGTCGTGCGGGATCCTCCGCCCGCTGACGTGTAGTGACCGGGAGCCGTATACGGGAAACATCTGGTATTGATTTGATCGTCGATCGGCAAGGGCTGGATCGTCCATGAGGAGTGTTGAGTGATGTCATATAGTCTTTTACGAACAAGTGCATGGGTGATTCTGCCGCTGTTGCTGATTGCACAGGAGGTGCAGGCCCGGAGTCTGCCCGATTTCACCAAACTGGTGGAGCAGAACAGTGCAGCCGTCGTCAACATCAGCACCACTCAGAAGGTGCAGCGCAGCAACCGGATTCCGCCGGGATTGCGCGTTCCGGAACTGCCTGAAAACAGCCCGTTCGGCGATCTTTTTCGCCATTTCTTCGGTGAGGAGGGTGAAGGAGGAATTCCCGAGGAGTTTGATTCGAAGTCGCTTGGTTCCGGGTTTTTTATCTCCAAGGATGGATTCCTGCTGACCAATGCCCATGTGGTGAAGGGGGCGGACGAAATCATCGTGCGCCTCAGTGACCGCCGTGAGTTGGAGGCCAAAGTGATCGGATTCGACGAGCGCAGCGATATCGCCCT
This sequence comes from Pseudomonadota bacterium, assembly GCA_008501635.1. NCBI lineage: Bacteria > Pseudomonadati > Pseudomonadota > Pseudomonadota bacterium. Next base: position 63,050 of record QQUJ01000029.1, on the reverse strand, counting down.
GCTCAAGGTAACCACCGACGGTGATCTCCCGGTGGTACGGATGGGAAGTTCCGGCGATCTCAAGGTCGGCGAATGGGTGCTTGCTATTGGCTCCCCCTTTGGATTCGATCATTCGGTGACGGCGGGGATCGTGAGTGCCAAGGGCCGCAGTCTGCCGCGCGAGAATTATGTACCGTTCATTCAGACGGATGTCGCCATCAATCCGGGTAACTCAGGTGGGCCGCTGTTCAATCTCGATGGCGAAGTGATAGGCATCAACTCGCAGATCTATAGCCGTACGGGCGGTTTTATGGGTCTGTCATTCGCCATACCCATGGATGTGGCGATGAATGTGGTCGAGCAGCTCAAGACGCGCGGCAAAGTCGTTCGCGGGTGGCTGGGTGTCCTGATTCAGGATGTGACACGTGAACTGGCGGAGTCTTTCGGGTTGGATAAGCCCCGCGGCGCACTGGTGGCGCGCGTACTACCCGACAGCCCGGCCGCAGAGGCCGGATTTGAGGTGGGCGATGTGGTGCTCGAGTTCAATGGCCGCGAGGTCAGCAGCTCAAGTGCATTACCGCCGCTGGTGGGGCAGACGCCGGTTGGTAACAGCGTGCCGGTCAAAGTGCTGCGTAACGGACGCACAACCAAATTGAGCGTCAAGATCGGCGAATTGCCGGCCGAAGACGAGGTGCGCGTCAGTCAGAGCCAGGAGTCGAAGCGCAGCACCAACCGGTTAGGCATCGAAGTTGAGGAGCTCACAAAAGAACAGCGTCAGGAACTGGGGCTCGATAAGGGTGCACTGATCGTTAAGTCGCTCAAGGAAGGGCCTGCACAGGCGGCCGGCGTGCGTGCCGGTGATGTCATAACCAGCATCAACAATGAAAAGATTACCGGTCTCAAGCAGTTCAATGAGCTGGTAGACAAGCTCCCCAAAGGCAAATCGGTTGCGGTTCTGGTCTATCGCAAGACCGGCCCGATGTTCCTGGCGATGAAAATACCTGAGTGACCGGGGTGCTGTTGCGTCTGTTCGGCAATTGTTACTGCCATTTGTGCGATGAGATGCGCCGTGCCTTGGAGCCGTGGCGTCAACGCTATGGTTTTGAAGTGGTCTTCGTTGACATCGAAGGGGACACAGCGCTGGAGCGGCGCTTTGGCGAGCGAATCCCGGTGCTGATGCTGGGTGAGCGGGAGATTTGCCACTATTTTCTCGATGAAACGGCGCTTGCGGCCGCGCTTGAGGAAACCCGACCTTCGCAAGCGTTGGATCGCTGACTCGCCACGGGGGGATCGGCTATACTAGTGCGCCTTTAGGAAGGCCGCGCCGGGGCTTGCGCCCGGACGCGGCCTGTTTTCATTGATGCACGACCAAAGCCGATTTGCAGCGCCGTGAGCTATCTCGATCTCATTCGTAACTTTTCCATCATTGCCCACATCGATCATGGTAAATCCACACTGGCAGATCGATTCATACAGATATGTGGGGGCCTCGACGCGCGTGAAATGAAGGAGCAGGTTCTCGATTCGATGGACCTGGAGCGCGAACGGGGAATTACCATCAAGGCGCAATGTGTCACCTTGGGCTACACAGCCCGCGACGGCCAGACGTATCAGCTCAACTTTATCGATACCCCGGGTCACGTGGATTTCTCCTACGAGGTATCCCGTTCATTAGCGGCTTGTGAGGGTGCGCTGCTGGTGGTGGATGCGGCCCAGGGGGTCGAAGCGCAGAGTGTTGCCAATTGCTATACAGCTATCGACCAGGAGCTGGAAGTACTGCCCGTTATCAACAAGATCGATCTCCCCTCGGCTGATGCTGATCGTGTTTGCCACGAGATAGAGGAAATCATCGGATTGGATGCAAGCAACGCCCTACGGGTCAGCGCGAAGACCGGATTGGGAGTTCCCGATCTTCTTGAGCAACTGGTGCAGAGGATACCGCCACCCAAAGGCGACCCGGATGCGCCCCTGCAGGCGCTGATCATAGACTCCTGGTTCGACAACTACGTCGGCGTCATCTCGTTGGTGCGTGTGGTGAACGGTGTAATGAAGCAGGGGGCCAAGCTGCGCATCATGTCCACGGGCCGCAATTATCAGGCGGAGCAGATCGGGATCTTCACACCGCGTATGGTACGCCAACCGCAGCTGCGTGCTGGTGAGGTTGGGTATCTGATAGCGGGGATCAAGGAGATTGACGGGGCGCCGGTCGGTGATACCGTCACCGAGGCGGGCAGGGCGGCCGTCAAGCAGCTTCCTGGATTCAAACAGGTTCAGCCCCGCGTGTTCGCTGGACTCTATCCGGTCGATAGCGATGACTACGAAGATTTTCGAGACGCTCTGCAGAAACTGCGCCTCAATGATGCCGCGCTTCATTACGAGCCTGAAACCTCACAGGCATTGGGTTTCGGATTTCGCTGCGGGTTTCTCGGTATGCTGCACATGGAGATAGTTCAGGAGCGGCTGGAACGCGAGTACGACCTCAATCTGATTACGACAGCGCCTACTGTCATCTACGAAGTACTGGATACCAGCGGTAACACAGTTTACGTTGACAATCCGGCGCATCTCCCCACGCCCAACATGATTCAAGAAATCCGTGAGCCTATCATCGAGGCACACATTCTGGTTCCACAGGAGCATCTTGGTGCAGTGATCAATCTCTGCATAGAGAAGCGAGGCGTGCAGAAGAAGCTGCAGTACCTGGGAAATCAGGTTGCAGTAAGCTATGAATTGCCCTTGAATGAGGCGGTTTTGGATTTTTTTGACCGCCTTAAGTCGGTCAGCCGCGGCTATGCGTCCTTTGATTACGAGTTTGTCCGCTTCCAGGCGGCGCCGCTGGTCAAATTGGATATTCTCATCAATGGTGAGACCGTGGACGCGCTCTCGACTATTGTGCACCGCGATTTTTCGCAACAGCGCGGCCGGGATCTCACCGAGAAGATGAAGGAACTCATTCCACGGCAGATGTTTGAGGTGGCGATCCAGGCGGCTATTGGTTCCAAGGTGGTGGCTCGTACCACCGTCAAGGCATTGCGCAAAAATGTGACCGCCAAATGCTATGGCGGGGACGCGACTCGCAAACGCAAGCTTTTGGAGAAGCAGAAGGCGGGCAAAAAACGCATGAAACAGGTAGGGCGGGTGGAAATCCCGCAGGACGCGTTTCTTGCGGTTCTCAAAGTGGGTAAAAAGCAGTAGCCAGTGTTTCTCAACGTAGTAATTCGAACAACAGGAAATACGATTTCGTCATGAACTTTGATTTTGCAACCATTCTCGTTCTGACCACGCTCATTTGCGGCGTGATCTGGGCCATCGATGCTCTGGTGTGGGCGCCAAAACGCAGGGTTGCATCCGACGCAGGCGGAAAATCGCAAACAGATGAACATGCCACGGACTCTCGGCATGGCGAACCGGTTGTTGTCGAGTATGCGCGCTCGTTCTTTCCGATTTTACTGGCGGTTCTTGTGCTCAGGTCGTTTGTCATCGAGCCCTTTCGAATTCCCTCTGGATCGATGATACCCACGCTCCAGGTCGGCGATTTCATACTGGTGCAAAAATATGCCTATGGACTTCGTCTGCCTGTTGCGCATTCCAAGATATTGGATATTGGCGAACCGCAGCGAGGTGATGTTGTCGTGTTCCGGTTTCCTCGCGATCCCTCACTGGACTACATCAAGCGCGTGATCGGACTGCCGGGAGATCATTTGCGCTATGATCGAAAACGCCTCTATATCAATGGAACACCGGTCGATCTAAAGATTGAAGGCAAATACATCATCGACAACAATCCAAGCTATTCGCTGGAGTTGGCGTTGCTACGGGAGAAACTGGGCGATGTCGAGCATCAGATACTTGTCGATCCCACAGGAGATATGTCCACTCCCTGCCTGCAAAACGGCGAGTACACAGTCCCTGAGGGTCACTACTTCGTTATGGGGGACAATCGTGATAACAGTAACGATAGTCGTGTTTGGTGCGCGGTACCCGAGGAAAACCTGGTCGGCAAGGCGTTTATGATCTGGATGAACTGGAACGGTGGAGTAGAGTGGGATCGAATAGGTAACAGTATTGAATAAACACCAAGGGGGAAACACAGGATGAGCGCAATGAAAAAGCAACAGGGGATGACCGCGGTCGGTGTCCTCATGGTCTTGGCCTTGATCGCTTTTTTTACCTTGCTGGTGCTGCGACTGGTACCACCCTATCTGGAGAACTTCAACGTTACTTCGTCGTTGAAATCACTGCAGCAGGAAGTGGGCATCAAGGATAAGAGTCCAGGAGAGATAAGAAACCTTCTCCAGCGCCGTTTCGATATCAATGACGTCACTAATGTGAAGAGAGAGAATGTCACTGTGGCAAAGGATGCGAAAAGCGGTCTGCTCAAGATTGCAGTGGAATACGAAGTGCGTGTGCCCATTATGTTGAATGTCGATGCGGTAGTGGTCTTCTCCGACAGTATCGAGGTGGCGACCCGCTGATGGTCGACCATTCCAGATTGCTGCGCAAGCTGGAAGTTGATTTTGGCGACTCAGCGTTGTTCAGGCAGGCGTTGACACACCGTAGCGCGGATAGTCGCAACAACGAAAGATTGGAATTTCTGGGTGATGCCGTACTAGGGTTAGCGGTTTCTGAGGCTTTGTATCGACGATTCCCCCAGGCAGACGAAGGGGAGTTAAGCAGATACCGTGCACGTCTGGTGCGGCGTGAAACGTTGGCCGAAGTAGGACGAGAACTTGATTTAGGTGAGTACCTCTACCTCGGATCAGGTGAGCTGAAAAGCGGTGGCTTTCGGCGTGACTCCATTCTCGCAGATGCACTGGAGAGCATTATTGGTGCTGTCTATCTTGATGTCGGATTTGAAAAAGCCGCTGCGTTGGTGTTGCGGGTGCTTGGCGAACGAATTGATGAGTTAGAGGACGTCGATGAACTCAAGGATGCCAAGACCAGGCTCCAGGAATATCTGCAGGCGCGTCAGAGAGAATTGCCCGAGTACGAAGTGAGTGATGTAAGGGGTCAGCCTCACGACCAGATCTTCAGTGTTATTTGTAGAGTGCCTGGGTTCGAACATGTCGTTGCGGGTGAGGGTAGTAGTCGGCGCCGTGCGGAACAGCAGGCGGCACAGAGGGCGCTCGCGCTACTGAGCGACGCTCACGATGAATAACAAACGCAGTGGCTACGTGGCTATTGTTGGTCGACCCAATGTTGGCAAATCGACACTGCTCAATCATCTACTGAAGTATAAAATCAGTATTACCTCCCGACGCCCACAAACCACACGGCACGCTATATTGGGTATTCATACCGTCCAGAACGCCCAGGTGGTTTATGTCGATACCCCAGGACTTCATACAGACGCCAAGCGGGCCATGAACCGCTATATGAACCGTACGGCAGCCGCGGTGTTGGAAGACGTAGATGCCGTAATATTTGTCGTCGAAGCAACACGGTGGACGGAAGAGGACGAGTCTGTCCTTGAACGGCTGAAGCGGGTCAAAGCGCCCGTCTTTCTGGCCGTAAATAAGGTCGACCAGATTAAAGATAAGAATCAGCTGTTACCGGTATTGGGGTTAATGTCGAAAAAGCGCGACTATCAAGATATCGTACCGCTGTCTGCCCTGAACGGAGATCAGGTAAGCACGCTGGAAAACGCTGTGATAAATGTATTGCCACAAGGGGAATTTCTCTACCCAGATGATCAAATAACCGACCGCAGCGAACGGTTCCTGGCGGCAGAGATTATCAGGGAGAAACTGACGCGTCTTCTCGGCAAAGAGATACCCTATGCGCTCACTGTAGAAATCGAACAATTCGAAGTAGAGGATGAGCTGACAACAATCAGTTCAATTATCTGGGTCGAGCGCGATGGACAAAAGGCAATTGTGATTGGTAAGGGCGGGCATATGTTGAAGAAGGTGGGTGAGTTGGCTCGAATCGACATAGAAGCCATGCTGGGCCACAAAGTATTTTTGCGATTGTGGGTTAAGGTGCGGGAAGGCTGGTCGGACGACGAACGCGCTTTGCGTTCGTTGGGCTATTCGGGTTCATAGGCCTCGAAACGGCTATCCAGGTTCGTCACGGAGACTTTGAATGCAAAGGCAAACCGCGGAAATGCAACCCTCATTCGTGTTGCATGCCCGCAAGTTCCGTGAAACCAGTCTTTTGGTAGAGTTTTTTACACACCGCTTTGGGCGAGTCGGTGTGGTTGCAAGAGGTGCGCGTTCAGGCAAGTACGCCCATGGAGCGCTACTGCAACCGTTCTCATTAGTAAAAATCTCCTGGGTTGCCCGGGGAGATTTGGGGACATTGACTGCAGTCGAGAGGGAAGTTGCCCCTAATCGTTTGCAAGGGCGCGCGCTAGCCTGCGGATTTTATCTCAACGAGTTGCTTATTCGATTGCTGACGCGGCATGATCCACATCCACAGCTTTTCGAATGTTACGAAGTGACCTTGCAAAGCATCGTGGATCACGATCAGCAGACCCATGCGCTAAGATTGTTCGAAAGGAGGCTGCTGGATGAGATTGGCTATGGACTGATCCTCGATCACGATGTCAGTAGTGGTGCCGCTATTCAGGCAGACATTCGCTATGATTATCATCCTGAGGTGGGCCCCATGGCTTCTGCAACGGAAGGCGATGGTCGTATCAGTGTCAGTGGAGCGACGTTGATTGCTATGGATCATGGAAAAGCGATGAGCGTGGAGCAGTTGCGCGAGGCGCGATTTCTACTCCAAAAAGTGCTATCCCGCTATCTTGGTGAAAAACCGTTAAAGAGTCGTGAGCTATTGCATGTGCAACATAACCAGAAAAAAACAGGAAGGCCTTCAGGGCCAGGCAACTCGGAGGGGTGACACTAACCAATGACTGATCACACACTCAATTGCACTGGTGATATCGCGTTAGGCGTCAACATTGATCATATTGCTACCCTACGGCAGGCTCGTGGTACCAGATACCCAGACCCGATACAGGCAGCGTATGCGGCGGAGATGGCGGGCGCGGATGGAATTACCGTTCACTTACGAGAAGATCGTCGTCACATTCAGGATCGTGATATTCAATTACTCCGTGAAACTTTGCAGACTCGCATGAATCTGGAGATGGCGGTTACCGATGAAATGTTGAAACTGGCCTGCAAGATCAAACCACAGCACTGTTGTCTGGTGCCGGAGAAACGAGCAGAGTTGACCACTGAAGGTGGTCTCGATGTGGCGGGTAGTCAGGACCGAGTAAGAGCGGCCGTGACGCAATTGAGTGCGGCGGGTATCTGCGTGTCTCTCTTCGTCGACCCGGATCCGGTTCAGATCAACGCTGCTGCGGCGGTAGGTGCCCCGGTGGTGGAGATTCATACCGGTGCCTATGCAGATGCCACGAGTCGAGAGGAAGCGGAAAAGGAGCTGACTCGTATCGCGGAAGGGGTGGAGTATGCGAAGGAACTTGGTCTTCAGGTGAATGCAGGACACGGCTTGAACTACCACAATGTGAAGTCAGTAGCGGCACTCAAATGGATCCGGGAACTTAATATTGGACACGCCATTGTCTGCCGTGCGCTGTTCGTCGGATTGGACAGAGCGGTCGCGGAGATGAAACGTCTGATGACCGAAGGACGAAAGGGGTGATAGCGGGAATTGGCACGGACATCGTTTCGATTCCACGAGTAGAAGCCTTGGTTCAACGTTATGGCGACAGATTTGCAAAGCGGATTCTCTCAGATGTCGAGTACGAGGAGTATTTACAGGTGGAACGGGCTGCGACATTTCTGGCGAAACGGTTCGCAGCCAAAGAAGCGGCGGCAAAGGCACTGGGAACGGGATTCCAACTCGGAATTGCGAAGCGCGATATATCCGTGAGGCACGATGATTTGGGTAAACCCCTCCTGGTCGTCACCGGAGGTTCACGGGTTGCCTGCGAGCGCATGCAGATCACGCGAACCTGGTTGAGCCTGTCTGATGAGAAGCACTACGCGCTGGCGTTTGTCGTTCTGGAGACCGATTGAACGAATTATGCCCTCTTGCGAAAGGTATAGACTCTAGCGGCTGGATTGCGCATCGTATGCAGTCAAAAGCCGATCAATCTCGCGGTAAATCGCGAGCACGTTCCGATGATAGACGGTTTCGCCCAATTCTTCATCAAGAGTCATTTCCAAGGCCTGGGTGGCCTGTAGCAGCGCTGGTAACGCACAGTAGGCTGCCGACCCCCGCAGTTTGTGTATCTCTTCGCGCAGATCAGACCACGCGCCCTCTTTAAAGAGCTTCTGAATAGTCAGACGATGCGATTGCAGCTGATTGAGCAACATACCAAACAACTCTTCCGCCAGTTTGGTATTCCCGCCACTGGTTCGAGTCGCTGCAGGGATATCACGAATCAGTAGACGTGATACGGGAGGAGTGGCAACGTGCACGTCCTCCCTATTGGAATTCGCTACTACCAGTCGGTATATCATCCGTAGAAGAAGCTGCTCATCAACAGGCTTGCCAAGAAATTCATCCATGCCCGCCTTCAGCACTCTTTCGCGCTCGCCCGGTTGAGCGTTGGCTGTCAATGCAATAATCGGAATGTGCCTGTCTGGTCCCTCGTTGACCCGTATTTCTTCGGTTGCGTGCAGTCCGCTCATCTCAGGCATATGTATATCCATAATGATGAGATCGAAGTCCTGTGTTTTGGCGATTTCCACGGCAGCCATTCCGGACTCCACATGATGTACATCTATGCCTGCATCTCGCAATATGATATTCAGAAGATGCGCGTTGATTTGGTTGTCCTCTACGACCAATACTTTCAAACCATGGAGTCGCGGTCCTTTTTTAGCATCAATTAGGGATGAATCTGTTGCATAATCGCATTCGTTTTTTCGAACCTCCGGGCAGACGAGGCTCGCGAGGCGGTTGTAGAGCTGTTCGGAACGTATAGGCTTGGATACGCACAGCGCACCAAGTTCCTGGCATTCGTGGTTGATCTCCTCCTGGGTATAGGCATTGGAAAGAATAATCACGGGCGCTTCTGTAAGTGCCGATGATTCCCTGACAAATGCCCTGCACTCCATTTTTTCAGAATTGCTCTTATGTAAAAGAACAACAATGACGTCAAACGCGTTGTTCCGCTTCTTTGCTTGTTTGATTAACTTCAGTGCCGATTTGATATCGGGGGCCTCTTCCGCGGTAAAACCGAAGACTTCCAATGTATGCCGTATGGCGAGACGGGCGATGGATGATCCATCAAGCACCAATGCACGCAGACCGGATAGTGGATTAGGAGATTTTGGAATAGCGGACTGAGTAGAGAGATCTTGTTTGAAAGGCAGCGTGAACCAAAAACTGGACCCCGCTCCCAATTCACTTTCCATTCCAACATCGCCGTTCATCTGTTCAACGAGTTTTTTCGAAATGGCTAAGCCAAGGCCTGTACCCCCGAAGCGGCGGGATTCAGAAGTATCTGCTTGTGCGAATGCGGTGAAAAGGCGATTTTTATCCTGCTCGCTCAGCCCTATCCCGGTGTCCGTAACTCTTATTTGCAGAAACACGTCTTCGCCGTTCTGTTCATCAAGCATGACTCGAACAATAACTGATCCGTCGTGAGTGAACTTTATTGCATTGCCAATGAGATTGATAAGGATCTGACGCACCCGCACCGGGTCGCCAAACAATTGACATGGTACATCGGAGTAGATCAAAGTCACCAACTCCAACTGTTTTTCTGCGGCGGATGGTGCCAGTAGAGATACGGCATCTTCAACACACTCACGCAAGTCAAAAGAGACAACATCGATGTTCAGTTTCCCCGATTCGATTTTCGAGAGATCCAATACATCGTTAATGATAGATAGCAGGTTGTGTGCCGACTTTCTGACAGTAGATACATAATTCTGCTGTTCGCGCGTCAATCGACTGCGTAGCAGAAGATTCGTGAAGCCGACGATACCATTCATAGGCGTGCGAATTTCATGACTCATGTTGGCAAGAAACTCAGATTTGGCGCGTGATGCCGATAAAGCCCTATCGCGGGCATCGGCAAGTTCGCGTTCGGCCTTTATGCGTTGTATTTCTATTGCCGCGCGCCGCGAAACCAGATGAAGAAAGGCTTGCCGAGCCGGTGTCATGGAGATCGCCTTAACGTCGTAAGCCAATAACCAGACAGTTCCGGAGGAACCGCTGTCCAATACCTGTTCTACGACCAACGAAGAAATATTGTTCGAATCAAGGAATTTGCGCTCGGATAAAAGATTCCAGTTAGATTTATTGAATAGTGAAATTCCCGAGCTTTCCGCCAAGGTCAAAAGTTCTCCAACACTCTCAACAGCAAAAGCGGGGGACGCCTTTCTGTTGCGCTCCCAGTGGCCAGTGCAAGTAACCTTCCCTTCCTCACTCTTGGACAATACAAAAGCGGCAAACGAATCGAGGCCTGCTTGAGTGGATCGGGCGATGTCGTCGAACACCTGCCGGTCGGTACCTCCTGCAGAAGCGAGCAATTCCATGGCTATCTCGATATTGCGGCGTTCGGTGATATCGTGTCCGATGCAGATGATGTCGACCAGGTTGCCATCGATATCCAGAACCGGACGATTCGACCACGATATATAAACGCGGCGATTGTCCTTGGTAACCGTAATATCGTCGGGTATCAAGGCCAAATCGGGATTGCTCAATACTGCTGTAAGAGTGGTAGCGGCCTCCTCCGGGAATACAGTGCCGACGACATCACGCCCCAGCAGTTGTTCCGATGAGACACCGAGAAACATTTCGGCGTAGGGATTAACGTAAAGAATGCGTCCCTCAGGGTCCAGCTTCATTATGAAACTGTTGGCGTTTTGCACGAGTTCACGATAGCGTGACTCCTGAACCGCCAGGGCTTCCAGTGAATTGCGGAGGCCTTCAGTGGCGTTCTGCACCTGTTCCTGCAACTGCGCCTGAGAAGACTGCAGCGTAGAGACCATCCGATTGATTCCCGTTTCGAGTTCCAGCAATTCGCCTTCCGAACTTTGCTTGACCCTTGTCGCGAGGTCGCCGGTCTCAATTCGTCGTACAGCCTCCGTCAGAGAAAGTATAGGATCCACTACACCACGACCCAGTCGATAGGCAACCCACCCGCTCAATAAAAGTCCGCCGAACAGAAATCCGACTGCTCGCAGGACAATACTTCGTTGTTCGTTTTTTAACGCCGCCATTGACATTTCGACGCTAACCCAACCTAACTGCGGAGTGCTGCGGCGGGGGTTTTCCTGTCCTGCCCTGATCTCTTCGTCGTAATCGCTCATCGCGACCGAGGTCAAGTCAATGGGCTGATGAATAAGTATTGTTCCACGAGCAGTGGTGCGAGAACCGCGCTGTTCTTCAATCTGATCAATTTCACCCAGATGCAGATCGGTGTCGCCATAGGTCATCAACACCATGCCGCTGGCGTCGCGAATAATTGCAGCTTGAATATTCGGGTCTTCGTCAATTTGTACGGTAACACCCGGGAACCGCAGGTAGGCAAGATTGCCGGAAAAAACAGCGTACTCGCTCATGGTAGCGAGCTGATGCGCGAAACTAAGCCCCCGGTTTCTTAGATTTTCTTCTGCCGCATCCAGGCGGCTGACGACGAAATAACTCAACATGAACAGGGATATGACCAGCGCGGGTACCAGAGCCACCAAAAGTACGCGTTTTCGAATCCCAAGTTTCATTGGTGCTGTTTTTCCAACTCCAGCATGGAATTGAGTAGTTCCTCTGCTTCACCGATGTTCAAGCCAAGTGAACGAGCTACCTGCCGGTTGACGGATACAGAGTAGTAACGAGGTGCCTGTATGCGAAAACGTCCATTATCTGGTGTCCGGAGAAGAGAGGCGGCTTCCTCCGCCATATGGCGACCTATCTGTTCGGGTGACGAATGCACCGCTAACGTAGCGCCTGCACGTACCAGAGCGGCTGAAAACGCAACAATCGGAACGCGGCGCCGGTATGTCGTCAGAAGGATTTTTTGTACGGTAAACCGGTTGTAGATCAAGGGATCGGGCAGGGCCAGAAGAACCTGCCCCTTCTGCAATACACGTTCCAGTGCATGGATCAGTTCCGATTGATCAGATATCTGTTCGATATGCAAGGTCAGCCCTAACCTCTTCGCGTGTTTCTGCAGTTCAGGAAGTGATTCGGCGGAAGAAGGGCCCAGTACCACGCCCAAATCACGTGCATCCGGAATTGCCAGTTTAATCAGGTTGAGAAGACGATACGGTGGTTGGTCGAGGTGAATGCCTGTAACAGACTGAGTGCTACCGTCGACGTCTTTTAGAAATGTTTCCAATGACAATTTGGGCAATAAGCCATGCACCAGGGGCGTACGTCGTTCGAGACTTTTTGTTTGAAGCGCGGCATTGAGCCCAACGGTTATCCACAGAGAGTGCGTCGCGTTGTTGAGCGGTAGCTGTTCATTATCGTAACGAACCACTCGCGGGACACCGCCAATTGTTAGTATACGGTTGAGTCTTTTTTCCAGCTCTGCAATAACTGATTCGTGGATAGTGGATTCTCCTGAGTAGAGAACACCTATCGATCCAGAGGTTTCTGATGCATCGGCGATTGGCAAAACAAGCAGGGAGCACGCGATCGCAACAGACCGCACAATTACTCTGAACGCTCTGATAATGACTGCTTTGATGCGAAGTTTGCGCATTCCTGTTGCCAATTACATCCTCAGTGAACCGGTTGTTTACTAGAATTGCATTAAGATACTGATATAGGCGCGTGTATCGAATAGATTGGTGGAAGAATAGTCTTGATATTGACCGAGAATATTCTGAAATGTGAGCGAAAACTCGGCAGGGTGCCCACCCAGTTTCAGTGACTGCACAACACGAAAATCGAGACGATGTTGTTCCTCGATTATTTGACTGTTGTCGGTATACTGAATTTCGTCGACGGAGTAGTAGGCCAGAACCGTCGAAGCGCCTCCAGCGTATCGATGCAGCCACATCAGACTGAAAGTTTCTTCGGGAACCGATGTCTGAAAGCGGTCGTATAGATTGGTGCTGTCGGCATCTAAATTAGCATATCCCAGATAGAGCCGATCCCTGCTCGTCGGGCGATACTCAAGCTGGACTTCAAGGCCACGAATAACTACCGAATCGCCATTGACACCTGTATGCAGTTGAGACGAACCAGTGAGAATGGGGACACCGTTAAAATCGGCTGGGTACTCTGCAGGCAGCAGGTCGCGGTCGGTGAACAGATTTTCGATTTTTTCGCGGAACAATCTCAGATCACCTGTCAGATGATACCGGGGCAACGAGAATATATAGCCCAGGTCGATAGCTTCAATTTCCTCCGCATCCAATGTATCGGGACCGATATACTGCAAAAGCGCCAGTTGATCCAACGGAGGGGCCAGTGGTGTGTCAATGAGGATCCCATAGTAGGCACGTGATTCAAAAAGGGATGGCGTACGTGTTGCTGTTGAGTAGGATGCGCGCAACGTATGGCCAGGTTTGACTTGATGATTCAGCGCCAGACGTGGAGAAACCGATGTGCCCGTAATGTCGTTCTCTTCCGCCATGACACCGAAGCTCACATGTGTGCCCGGTGAGAATTCCCAGTTTAGATTTCCAAACAGGCGCGATACATCGTTGGTAATAGGGTCGGGTGAATTCCAGAAAGTCTGAGAAATTGCCTCGTCACGACGCAGTTCGGCGCCCCACACTACGTCTATATCCGGGGATGCGGTGAAGACATGCTGAAATTCAATATCGGTACGCCGCCCGGTGCGGCTGAAATCAATATCGGAACTAATCGCAATGGGACCAAAAGGTGGTACGGTCGCTGTTTCGGATGTAAAAAAAGTATCCTTGGTGGTGTAGTTGTTATGATAGAGCTGTAGCCGAACCTCATTGCCCGAACTGAAGGCATGTCGCCACAATCCTTGGACAAAATAGCTTGAACCTTGTTCTTCGCGCTCGAGGGTTGCTTCTACCTCACGGGGCCCTTTGTTTACCCCGGCATGAAATTCGAAGCTGTCCTCGTTAGAGGCCTGGTAGTCGCCGCGGAAGGTGATGAGCTGTACCAACTTGTCATCGTGGTGATTCTCAAACCCTGAGTCGGCTGCTGCCTTAACGCTCACTCGATAGTCAAAATCGCCTACGCTGCCCCCATGTCGGTAATAGGCGTCGGCGATACCATCGCTACCCATGTTGAACTTGACGGCGTTGCCACCATCTTCGAGCGCATGACGTGTCTTGATGCTGATCACCCCAAGAAATGAATTCGGACCGTAGGTGGCTGCGTTTGGTCCGCGTACTACCTCAATACGCTCGATATCTTCCAAGGCAAGCGAGAGATCGGTCCACCTGACACCTCCAAAAGTAGAGGTATAGACGGAGCGGCCATCGACCAGAACCTGCATACGCCGATTGAATGCATCGAGAAGACCGTGATAACCCACCATGCGCTGGTGGCCGTTAACGGACCCGACCACGAAACCCGGTACCAGCCGAAACACATCGGCGAGTTCCCGGGCTCCCGATGCTTCGATCATCTCACGGTCGATTACGGTGATGGCAACCGGCACTTCAGTTAGCGGCTGGCTGAGGCGCGTGGCGGACAGGACGATGGGCAGGTCGCCAAAATAGACGTCGTCCTCCCCCGAACCTGGGGCGGTTTCTCCCCCGGCTGTCGCCGCATGGGTCTGCAGGACCAGCAGCCCAAGAAGCACGGTCCACCGGTGTAGTCCGGTTGATACTTGCTTTGGAAAATCAGCAGTTCGTGGCATGGGTCCCCCCACATGAACGAATTGGTGCGAAATCCCTTTTCGAATTTTGGCTTATCCTACCCCAGCAGTATTCCGCATGTCATTGAGAGGACAATCATTGCGTCGTTTTGGACACCGCAATCCGCTAAAATGGGTACTATGAACTATCCAACAATAGAATCCTTTGTCGGGGGTACACCGCTGGTCCGATTGCAGCGCTTGCCGACTGGCAAGCGCAACACGCTGCTTGTGAAGCTGGAGGGCAACAATCCGGCCGGCTCGGTGAAAGATCGACCGGCATTGAGCATGATCCAGTATGCCGAGGCCCGCGGTGAGATAAAACCTGGTGACGTGCTGATCGAGGCGACCAGCGGCAACACCGGTATCGCGTTGGCCATGGCCGCTGCGATACGTGGTTATCGCATGGTTCTGATCATGCCGGACAATATGAGTACGGAGCGGCTGGCCTCTATGAAGGCCTATGGTGCGGAGATAATCCTGATGACCCGTGAACAGGGTATGGAAGGCGCGCGTGATCTGGCCGACCAAATGGGGCGTGAGGGGAAGGGGTGGGTGCTGAATCAATTCGCCAACAAGGACAATCCTCTTGCGCACTATGAGGCTACCGGTCCGGAGATCTGGCGCGATACTCAGGGTACCATCACCCACTTCGTCAGTTCCATGGGAACCACCGGAACGATTATGGGGGTGTCGCGATACCTCAAAGAGCAGAACCCATCGATTCAAATAGTTGGAGTCCAACCCACCGAAGGGTCGAGTATCCCTGGGATACGGCGTTGGCCGGAGGCGTATCTGCCGAAAATCTTTGAACCCGAACGGGTTGACCGTGTGATCGATGTCGATCAAACCGAAGCAGAGAACACCGCGCGAACGCTGGCCGCAAGGGAAGGTATATTTGCCGGGATCTCTTCCGGGGGTGCCGTGGCCGCAGCACTGCGGCTTGCGGGCGAGGTCGAGGACGCGGTTATTGTATGTATCGTCTGCGATCGCGGCGATCGTTATCTCTCTACGGGCGTCTTCTCAGTTTGAATCTTCTCGCGGTGAAATGGCTCGCGGTCCGTTGACCGCGATCGTCGGGTAATCTTTATGGCTCGTAATAGACGAAATCGACGTCGAATACCCGAGGAACCGGTTCTTCTGAGCATCGAGTCCTTGTCGCACGAAGGCAGGGGGGTCGCCCATCGCAACGGTAAAGCGGTCCTGGTGCATGGAGCACTGCCTGGCGAGGTGGTTCAGGCGCGCATGGTTGCGCGCTACAGCGAGTACGAGAGTGCGGAAGCCATTGCTGTGATCGAGGCGGCGGGCGATCGTGTTGACCCGCTGTGCCTGCATGCCGATCGGTGTGGAGGGTGCAGCCTTCAGCATATGGAGCCTATGGCCCAGATCGCAGCCAAGCAGCAAATCATGCTCGAACAACTGAAACGGATCGGTAAGATTGAACCGCAGCACGTGTTCGAACCGTTGACGGCGCAAGTGTGGGGGTATCGACGCAAGGCACGCCTGGGGGTGCGCCATGTGGCGAAGAAGGGCCGCGTGCTGGTGGGTTTTCGGGAAAGAAACAGCAATTACGTCGCCGAGCTGAACCGGTGCGAGGTACTGGATCCGCGGGTTGGCACCCGTCTTCTCGATTTGTCTTCATTGGTAGGTCAGCTGACGCTGATCGACAGGATTCCGCAAATCGAAGTGGCCGTGGGCGACAATGCCGTGGCATTGGTGTTTCGCAGCCTGGATCAACCCACGGCCGAGGATTGTGAGCTGCTGAAAGCCTTCGGCCGGCGGTACGATATGCAGATCTACCTCCAGCCAGCGGGACCGGATTCACTGCTGCCCCTCTGGCCGGAGTGCCCCGAACTGGACTACCGGCTGGAAACTCACGACGTTCGATTGCAGTTCCTGCCGACCGATTTCACCCAGGTGAACACCAGCCTGAACCAGAAGATGGTCGACAGGGCACTTGAGCTTCTGGAACCCGCGCCGGGCGACCGGATACTGGATCTATTCTGTGGACTGGGTAACTTTACGCTGCCGCTTGCACGCAGCGTAGCCGGGAAGGTTGTCGGAATCGAGGGCGATGCCCAGTTGATCGCGCGGGCTCGCGACAATGCCCGGTTGAACGGTATTGCCAACGCCGAGTTTCAGGTTGCGGATCTGACAGCGACCCTGGCGCATGTCGACTGGTTGCACGCACCCTACGATCGTCTACTGATCGATCCACCGCGCGTCGGAGCGCTCGAGGTGTTGCGGCATATCCCCCGCATTGCGGCGCCGCGCATCGTCTACGTTTCGTGCAATCCGGCGACACTGGCGCGTGATGCCGGGTTACTGGTGCAGGAGCACGGGTACCGCCTGACGGGAGCCGGCGTAATGGATATGTTTCCACATACCGCTCATGTGGAATCGATTGCGGTATTCGACAGGGGATGACCGCGGGGGATGCGGCTGGTTGGCGTCCCAGGCGGGTGGTTAAGCAGGGGGTGACTTGTACCTGCGCACGGCCTGATATTCAGCGGAACGAATGCGTTGACGGAACCGGGTTCGCCCGCGGTAGCGATAGATCCAACATGAGACCGGTACGCCGCCCGGGAGCGCAAAAGCAGTAATGCGTTCCCGCGTGTAGAGTCTTCCGCAATCTTCGTAACGATCCAATCTCGGCCAACAGAACCTGGCGTGGCGGACATGAACGATGACGCCAGGAACCCTGGTCTGGCACTCGGGGTCGGGAACCGCACCCGGATAGCCGCCCAATCGATATAGCCTACCCCGTACGACGGCATCGTTGAGCGGTACAAGACAGCGCTTTAACAGACGATCCAGCGCCGCATCACCCGTACCGGTAAGCAGGGTGCCGTAGACGAACAGCAGGGTAGAGCGGTTTTCCATGGTTTGGAGGCTGACCATAACCTACCCACAAGGATACACTGGGCGGCACCAGGGGCGGGTGGCGTGGCGATGGGAATCGAGATTGAACGTAAATTTCTGACCCGATCGGATGGCTGGAAAGCGCGCGCGGTGCGATCGGTCGCGGTACGTCAGGGATATCTGGCGCGCGGACCGGAGGCCAGCGTCAGAGTGCGCGTAGCCGGCGATCAGGCATGGATTACGATCAAGGGGTGCAGCAGCGGTATCTCACGAGCGGAATTTGAATACCTGGTTCCGCTGGAAGATGCTGAACAGTTACTCGAATTTCATTGTGGTGGACGACATATTGCGAAAACGCGCTACTGGGTGCCCTGCGCCGAGCACACCTGGGAGGTCGATGTTTTTGCGGGTGGCAACAGCGGGTTGGTGCTGGCGGAAATCGAACTGCAGCATGCCGACGAAACATTCGTCCTGCCCGATTGGGCGGGAGCGGAAGTCTCCGACGATCCACGCTATTACAACGCCTATCTTGCGGAACACCCTTATCGGGAGTGGGCATGACAGCAAGCATCGACCGCCCGCGGCACTACCTGCGTATCGATCTCAAGCAGCAACGGTTGGAGATTATCGCGGATGCTCAGTGCCTGGCGAGCTACCCGGTATCGACGGGAAAAGCGGGTGCCGGAGAACGGTCGGGCAGCGCGCAGACCCCAAGGGGGTGGCATCAGGTGCGTGCCAAGATCGGAGCGCGGCAGCCACACGGCGCAGTGTTCACAGCGCGACGCCCTACGGGTGAAGTCTATACAGCGCGGTTGGCCGCCGCCCATCCGGGGCGAGACTGGATACTGACCCGCATTCTATGGCTGAGCGGCCTCGAGACTGGCCGCAACCGACTCGGCATTGTTGATACCATGCGCCGGTTTATCTACATCCACGGTTGCCCCGACAGCGAGCCCATGGGAAGGCCGGAGTCACACGGCTGTATACGCATGCGCAACACGGATATCGTGGAACTGTTCGATCGGATACCGGTGGGTATGCGAGTCTTGATCGAGGAGTGAACTACCCTGTCTGGGTCGATTCCAGCGCATCCAGATAGCGCTCGGCATCGAGTGCTGCCATACACCCGGCACCCGCTGAGGTGATGGCCTGCCGGTACACGGAGTCGGCGACATCGCCAGCAGCGAAGATTCCGGGCACATTGGTTTGCGTCGCGTTGCCCCTTAGCCCGCTCTGAACAGTGAGGTAACCGTGGTCGTCCATCGCCAGCTGCCCCTTGAACATTTCTGTATTGGGGCGGTGACCGATGGCGATGAAGATACCGTGCACATCGAGTTCCTTGGTCGTATCGTCCACGCGGCTGCGCAGGCGCATACCCGTGACTCCGCTGTCGTCGCCCAATACTTCGTCGAGCGTGTGATTCCACTCGATGGTGACGGTTCCCTTGCTGACCCGCTCCATCAGGCGATCCTGGAGGATCTTTTCCGATCGCAGCTGGTCACGGCGATGCACCAGGGTCACGTGTTCGGCGATATTGGCGAGATAGAGCGCCTCTTCCACCGCGGTGTTGCCGCCTCCGATCACCGCCACTTTCCGCCCACGATAGAAGAAACCGTCGCAGGTGGCGCATGCCGAGACACCTTTGCCGCGAAAGTGTTGCTCCGAGTCCAATCCCAGGTACATGGCCGAGGCCCCGGTCGCCACGATCAGTGCATCACAGGTGTACTCGCCAGAGTCGCCCCGCAGGAGAAACGGACGACGTTGCAGGTCGGCCGATTGGATGTGATCGAAGATCATCTCGGTGTTGAAGCGCTCGGCATGTTTGCGCATATCTTCCATCAGACCTGGCCCTTGCATATCCGCTCCGCCGCCGGGCCAGTTTTCCACCTCGGTGGTGGTCATGAGTTGGCCACCTTGCTCCATGCCGGTTATCAGTACGGGATCGAGATTGGCGCGGGCGGCGTAGACGGCCGCAGTGTAGCCGGCTGGGCCGGAGCCGAGGATCAGAAGCCGACAGTGTCGCGGTTCGCTCATGCAAGAGTCTCCAAATGTCAGAGTCGCGGCATTGGTGAGTGCCGCGGGTCAGAAGGTGATCGGGCGCGAGCGGCAGGGCTCTGTCAACGGGTGGTGCCGTCGCACCCGGCAGAAGCGGTGGAAGCTGCGCTGCGAAAGTGCCCAATGGTACGTATTCGCGACGGGAGGGTAAAGCGGGCCACGCGCATGGAGATGCCAGCTGCCTGAGATCGCCGTCACCTCCCGCCGGGGGTGGAATCTGCTATTCTGGCCACCCATCGATACGGTCATCGGCTGCACCCTGCCGGGATCGATGATCGAGGCTGGTCCCCCGACCAGAAAAGGGTGGTTATTGAATGGTAAAAAGCCTTAAAATTAAGAATCTTAGTAAACTAACTTTATAACTCGGTTTAATTACATTGGCCCAAGCGACACGAAAGAAAAGCGTCGGGCCGCAGCTCACCCGACACCTCTCTCGCGGATTGCGCGAAGGTGTCTTGTTGATCTGCGCCGTTATCGCACTCTATCTGCTCATTTCGTTGGGATCGTACGATCCCAACGATCCGGGCTGGTCGTTCAGCGGCACCAATCCGCAGGTGGCCAACAGCGGGGGTATGGCCGGTGCATGGTTTGCCGACGTCGTGCTCTACCTGTTCGGCTATCTGGCCTTTCTCCTGCCGATACTTTTCATCTATGTCGGCTGGCTGGTGTTCAAGGATTCGGAGGCCGATCCGCACCTCGATCCCCGGAGGCTGAGTCTCCGTGGCGGGGGATTTCTACTGACACTGATGGGGGGATGCGGCCTGGCGGCACTGCACTTCAATCCGGTGATGCTGGCGCTGCCGGAAACGGCTGGTGGGATAGTGGGCGCCGGGGTGGCGGGCGGTTTGGTCCATGTAGTCAACGTGTTGGGGGCTACGCTGTTTCTTCTTGCGCTGTTTCTGGTCGGAGTCACGCTACTTACGAATCTTTCCTGGCTTGCGGTGATGGATGCGGTGGGCTACTACACGCTCGCGGCGATGAGTGCTCTCTCGCACGGATTCGACCGCGTTCGCGACTACTGGGCGGGCCGTCAATCCAAGGTGGAACGCGAGAAGGTTACGATTGCCGATACCGTCAAACGCAGGGAACGGACACCGGTGCGGATCGAGCCGGTGATCAAACCGGTGGAGGTGAGCGAACGAGTCGAGAAAGAGCGCCAGGTGGAACTCTTTCGGGCGCCATCCAGCAACGAATTGCCACCGCTGACGCTGCTCGATAAGGCGCAGAGCTCCGGCCAGGGCTACTCCACTGAAACGCTCGAGGCGATGTCGCGTCTAGTCGAGATCAAACTGCATGATTTCGGTGTCGAAGTTGAGGTGGTGGCCGTCAATCCCGGTCCGGTCATTACCCGATTCGAGGTGCAACCGGCGGCGGGTGTGAAAGTCAGCCAGATCACGAATCTGGCCAAGGATCTGGCGCGCTCGCTGTCGGTGGTGAGCGTGCGCGTGGTCGAAGTGGTGCCGGGAAAATCGGTCGTCGGCCTGGAGATTCCCAACGAACACCGCGAGTTGGTCTACCTCAGCGAGATCCTCAAGTCACGCCATTACGACAAGGCGATCTCACCCCTCTCCCTGGCATTGGGGAAAGACATCAGCGGCCAGCCAGTGGTGGTGGATTTGTGCAAAATGCCCCACCTGCTGGTGGCGGGTACCACCGGCTCGGGTAAGTCGGTGGCGCTCAACGCCATGCTGCTCAGCATCCTCTACAAGACGCTTCCGAGTCAGGTGCGACTCATCATGATCGACCCCAAGATGCTCGAGCTCTCGATCTACGACGGGATTCCGCATCTGCTGACACCGGTGGTAACCGATATGAAGGAGGCGGCGAGCGCCTTTCGCTGGTGCATCGGGGAGATGGAGCGCCGCTACCGGTTGATGGCGGCTTTGGGTGTGCGCAACCTCGCCGGCTATAACCGCAAGGTTCAGGAGGCAATCGATGGTGGAGCGCCGATTCCCGATCCCTTGTGGGATCTGGCGGCCACCGGGGCCGATCCTGCATTGACCGCGGTTCCCACCCTCGAGCCGATGCCTTTCATTGTCGTGGTGGTGGATGAACTGGCCGACATGATGATGGTGGTGGGTAAGAAGGTGGAAGAGCTTATCGCTCGATTGGCGCAGAAGGCGCGTGCCTCGGGCATTCACCTGATTCTGGCGACCCAGCGGCCTTCGGTGGATGTAATTACCGGCCTGATCAAGGCAAACATACCGACGCGAATCGCGTTCCAGGTCTCCTCGCGGGTTGATTCGCGCACCATTCTGGATCAGATGGGGGCCGAACAACTGCTCGGACACGGCGACATGCTATATCTGGCGCCGGGTACTGGAATCCCTCAGCGCGTTCACGGGGCGTACGTGGCTGATCACGAAGTCCATGAGGTGGTGAGCCACTTGAAGACGAGTGGCGAACCCAACTACCTGGATGAGATTCTCGTCGAGGGTGGCGATGATGGCGGCGGGTTCAGTATCAATGGCAACGGTGGTAACGGCAATGCCGAGGAAGATCCGCTGTACGATCAGGCAGTGCAGATAGTGACCGATACGCGACGGGCATCGGTCTCGGGCGTGCAGCGTCATCTCAAGATCGGCTATAACCGGGCGGCGCGCCTGGTGGAGGCGATGGAGCGCGCTGGCATTGTCAGTTCCATGCAGTCCAATGGCGCCCGCGAGGTGCTGGCACCCCCTCCACCCAAGGATTGATCTCTGCTATGCGACTCACGATATTGATGGTGGGAGTGCTCCTGACATGGACGGTGCCGGCAGCGGCAGCGGACGACGCAGTGGCCTCGCTGCGCGTCCTTGTCGAGCAGACCCGCAGTCTCAAAGCCGCCTTCGAGCAGAGTGTGGAGGATTCCCAAAGCAAGCGCATATTACGCTCGTCGGGACGCTTGGAACTGCTGCGGCCTGGGCGCTTCCGCTGGGACTACCAGAAACCCTACCCGCAGCAGATTGTTGCCGATGGGGAACGCATATGGATTTACGACACCGAACTCGAACAGGTGACTGTAAAACCACTTTCAACCGCTCTTGGCAGCGCCCCGTCGTTGCTGTTGAGCGGCGGCATCGAACTTGACGCCAGCTTTACCTATCAGCCCATGGGAACGCGCGACGGCGCTGAATGGGTGGAATTGATACCCAAGGAGCCTGACAGCAACTTCGAGAAAGTGCGTATCGGGTTTGTGAAAAGAAAACTCAGCACCATGGAGTTGGTGGACAGTTTTGGACAATTGACACGATTCCGGTTTACCGAGGTGGAGGTCGATCCCCCCGTCGCTGCAGCACGGTTCCAATTTGTTCCTCCTGCGGGTGTCGATGTCGTCGGGCAGTGATCTCTTTGCCGTGCCTGCGCGCGAAGAAAGCGAGGCAGGGCGTCCACTCGCAGACCGCATGCGCCCGCAGCAGCTTGACGACATCGTAGGTCAGGATCATCTTCTCGGCCCGGATAAACCGCTGCGCAAGGCCATCGAGGCAGGCAAACCCTATTCGATGATTCTCTGGGGCCCCCCGGGTACCGGTAAGACCACGCTCGCCAAACTCATCGCCAACCGCGGTAACGCACAGTTCTTGCAGCTTTCGGCGGTTTTATCCGGTGTCAAAGAGATTCGCGCTGCCATCGACCAGGCACATCAGTATCGTGATCTCTACGGCAATGGCACCCTGCTTTTCGTCGATGAGGTGCACCGGTTCAACAAAGCGCAACAGGACGCCTTCTTGCCCTTTGTCGAAGATGGGACCATCACCTTTATCGGCGCGACGACGGAGAACCCGTCGTTTGAACTGAACAACGCCCTGCTGTCCAGGGCGCGCACCCATGTACTGAAATCGCTCGATCACGAAGCCATTCGAGCGCTCTTGTCGCGAGCGGTGGCCGATGAAGCCCGTGGTTTTGGGGCGCGCCAATTGCGGTTGGAGAAGGGCGCACTCGAACTCCTGGCCGCGGCGGCCGATGGCGACGCCCGTCGTGCATTGACCTTTCTGGAGATCGCCGCTGAGCTTGCCGACGATGACAACCGGATATCCAATGAGATACTGACCGAGGTGTTGAGTGGCGGCTTACGCCGCTTCGACAAAGGGGGGGAGGCGTTCTACGATCAGATTTCGGCGCTGCATAAATCGGTTCGTGGTTCCGCGCCCGATGCCGCCCTCTACTGGTTGGCAAGGATGCTGGACGGGGGTTGCGATCCTCTGTACATTGCCCGGCGCCTGGTTCGCATGGCCAGCGAAGACGTTGGGAATGCAGACCCACGCGCCTTGCAGCTGGCTCTGGCGGCCTGGGATGTGCAAGAGCGCCTGGGCAGTCCCGAAGGGGAGTTGGCGCTGGCCCAGGCAGTACTCTATCTCGCTTGTGCACCAAAGAGTAACGCGGGCTACGTCGCTTTTGGTGCAGCTCAAAAGGATGCTGAGAAATACGGATCGCTCGAAGTGCCCATGCATCTGCGCAACGCCCCGACTCTTTTGATGAAAACGCTCGGTCACGGTGAGAACTACCGCTACGCCCATGATGAGAGCGACGGTTACGCGGCGGGTGAGCGCTACTTCCCGGAAGGGATGCCGGAACGTACCTACTATCAACCGGTGGAGCGGGGACTGGAGCAACGGATCGGTGAGCATCTCAGGGCGCTGCGGGCTCGCGACCGAAGTACCGGCAGGAAATGATCTATCAGACATTAGCCATTGCCGTGGGCGGCGCCTCAGGGGCGCTCGCACGCTACTGGATGTCGTCAGGGGTCTACGCACTGCTGGGCCGGGGTTTCCCCTACGGAACGTTGGCAGTCAACGTTGTCGGTTCGCTGGCGATGGGTTTCCTCTATATCTGGCTGCTTGACCGTGTGGCACTTAGCGCAGAGTGGCGGGCCGCCCTGTTGATCGGTTTTCTCGGAGCCTTCACAACGTTCTCGACCTTTTCCATGGAAACACTGAATCTGCTGGAGGAGGGGGCGCTGCTCCGTGCCGGGCTCAACGTCCTGCTGAGCGTCGTATTGTGCATAGGTGCCGCCTGGGTTGGAGTTGCACTGGCGCGCCAGCTATGATGCCGTTCTGCTGCGAGCAGCCAACCATCGACGGGAAATTGTGATGAAGACGATACCGGTCACCGTAGTACGTATATTTCTAACGGAAGGCGAGCATCGCTTGAACGCTCTGATCAAGACCTTGCACGATGATGAGAAAGTACGGGGCTTGACGGTGTTCAGGGGCATCACCGGCTTTGGAAAATCCGGTAAACTTCACTCCTCCACGCTGTTGGATGTCTCCCTGGATTTGCCTCTGGTGATCGAGTTTTTCGACTTGCCCGAGCGGGTAGCTGCGATCATGGCGCACCTGCAAGGTGCTATCGAACCCGGGCATATGGTGAGTTGGTCTGCACAAGTGAATGGTTGAAAAGGGGTGTCATGCTCGATCCAAAACGCCTGCGTTACGAACTTGATGAAACTATCCGCGGATTGGCGCGTCGCGGATTCGACTTCAGCCGTGATCACTATCTAGTTCTGGAGCAACGACGCAAAGAGCTCCAGGTACAAACCCAGGCACTTCAGAACGAACGCAACGCGAGTTCCAAGCGGATCGGCCAGGTCAAGGCGCAGGGCGAAGACGCGGCACCGTTGCTGGCGCAGGTGGCGGATCTTGGCGATCGGCTGCGGGCTCTCGAGGGCCAACTCAGTTCGGTGCAAACCGAGTTGGATGCCTTCTTGCTGGGGATCCCGAATATTCCCCACAGCAGTGTACCGGTCGGTCAGGATGAGAATGATAATGTCGAGGTGCGCAGCTGGGGTAAGCCACGCGAGTTCGACTACGAGCCACTCGATCATGTGGCCCTCGGTGAGAAAACAGGCCTGCTCGATTTTGAAACGGCAGCCAAGATCGCGAGCTCGCGCTTTGCCGTCATCCACGGCCCCCTGGCGCGCATGCATCGTGCGCTGACACAATTCATGCTCGATCTTCATACTTCCGAGCACGGTTACCTGGAAACCTACGCGCCCTATCTGGTGAACGCACAGAGCTTGCAGGGCACTGGACAGTTGCCCAAATTTGAGGAAGACCTTTTCGCCATTCGCGGCGAACAGGGACTCTACCTGATTCCGACGGCTGAAGTGCCGGTCACCAATATCGTGCGCGATGTGATTGTCGAGGACGCAGCCATGCCGCGTCGTTTTGTTTGTCACACGCCCTGTTTTCGCAGCGAGGCGGGTTCGTATGGAAAAGACACGCGCGGCATGATTCGCCAACATCAATTCGAAAAAGTGGAACTCGTACAGGTGGTTCGCGCGCCCGATTCCTATCATGCCCTCGAAGAGTTGACCGGACATGCTGAGACGGTGCTGCAGCGCTTGGGGCTACCCTATCGCACCATGGCCCTATGCACCGGTGATATGGGATTTTCGTCGGCCAAGACTTACGATCTGGAGGTGTGGCTGCCCGGTCAGGCCAAATACCGCGAGATTTCATCGTGCAGCAACTTTGAAGACTTTCAGGCGCGCCGCATGGGAGCGCGGTGGCGAAATCCTGCGACCGGCAAACCCGAGCTGGTACATACGCTCAACGGCTCGGGTTTGGCGGTGGGGCGAACGCTCGTGGCGGTGATGGAGAACTACCAGGAAGCGGACGGGCGCATCCGCGTACCGGATGCATTGCGACCCTATATGGGTGGCGTCGATTTCATCGGCTGAAACTGTGCTCAATCGAGATAACTAGACGGGAGTCCCCGTGGATTACTTGCCGATTTTTATCAATCTGAAACAACGCCGTTGCCTGGTGGTCGGCGGTGGCGAAGTTGCAGCCCGTAAGGTAGCGCTGCTTCTGCAGGCAGGTGCGCAGGTCGTGGTAGTGGCCCCCGAGTTGAGTCACAGCCTGAAAGAGTGGCATGCGGCGGGGCAAGTCGAGTGGTCAGAACGCACGGCGGCGGTCGAGGATCTCGATGGCGACTATGCCCTGGTCTATGCCGCAACCGACGACGAGGCGACGAACCGGTTGATTTCCGAGGAGGCCAAGCGACGCAATATCCCGGTCAATGTCGTCGATAACCCTGCTTTGTGCAGTTTCATAATGCCGGCGATCGTGGATCGTTCACCCGTGATCGCCGCAGTTTCCAGTGGTGGTGCCTCGCCGGTGCTCGCGCGCCTGATACGTGCGCGCCTGGAATCGATGGTACCTGCGGCTTATGGCAGATTGGCCGAGCTGGTCAGCCGGTATCGTGATCGGGTCAAAGCACGATTCTCGAACGGTGAAGATCGTCGCATCTTTTGGGAACGGATTTTACAGGGGCAGGTCGCCGAGTATGTTTTCAGTGGCCAGGAACGAGCGGCCGAAGCGGCATTGGAAGAGGCGTTGGCTGCAGACCACGTCAAGCAACCCAGCGGCGAGGTCTATCTGGTGGGCGGTGGCCCTGGCGATCCCGATTTGCTGACCTTCCGGGCATTGAGACTCATGCAGCAGGCGGATGTGGTGTTGTTCGATCGTCTGGTGGCACCGCAGGTGCTCGATATGACACGCAGGGATGCGGAAAGAATCAATGTTGGAAAGGAGCGCGATCGTCACACCCTGCCGCAGGACGACATCAATCAACTGATGGTTAGATTGGCCCGGGATGGCAAGCGCGTGCTGCGCCTGAAGGGCGGCGATCCGTTTATCTTTGGCCGCGGAGGCGAAGAGATCGAAACGCTTGCAGAGGAGGGGATACCTTTTCAGGTCGTTCCCGGCATTACCGCTGCCGCGGGTTGCGCCTCCTACGCAGGTATACCGCTCACCCATCGCGATTACGCCCAGGCCTGCGTCTTCGTCACCGGGCATCTTAAAGACGGGACAGCCAATCTTAACTGGAAGGCACTGGCCCACCCGCAACAGACGGTGGTGTTCTACATGGGGCTGCACGGCCTGAAAATCATCTGTAAACAATTGATCGCCCATGGTATGCCACCCCGGACACCCATCGCATTGGTGCAGAAGGGGACGACGGCCGACCAGAGAGTGCTGGTCGGTACCCTGGAAAGCATGGATCAGGTGATGGAAGGACAGGAGATCCGACCGCCCACGCTGATTATCGTGGGCGAAGTGGTCAGGCTACGCGAGAAACTGCAATGGTTCGAGGGCTGGCAGGCAGCCAACACTTAGATCGCTGCTATTGGTGACCGACAGAACACACGGGTTCTGTTACATAAAAAAGAACTGCATTTTGGTTTCCACCATTTCGATGATGTCTTTTTCTTTGAGACGAACACTTCCATCACCGACAGCTGTTCCGTTTACAGTGGGCAAATCAGATGCGCGGCGCAGTTTACGGCTTTTGATACCGTGAATGGTGTAGCCTTCGCTTTCGCGTGAGATCAATGCAACTTTAACCCCGTTGATACCGACGGTATTGAACGGTTTGCGCAGCTCCAGAACTTTCCCGCTCATTGGCCCACTCATAATCTTGACCGCGCCCAGAGGTCCGCCACGGGTATCCGCGGTGACCTTGCGGCTCCCCATTCCGGTATCCAGCATCATGGTGGGTTCAAATTCAGCTTTGAGGAACATGGTCGGCTCGTACGCGACCTCCTCCTTGGACAGGTAAGTAAACTGATGACTGCCGATTTGGATGACGTCACTGTGCTTGATGATCGCCTTCTTGATCTTCTTACCGTTGACCAGCGTGCCATTGGTGCTACCCAGATCTTCAACATAGGTGTTGTGCAACGCCGTCAGCAGCGCGTGGCGTCCGCTGACCGCCAGATCATTCAGTTGAATGTCGTTGCCTGGACGGCGACCGATGCTGAGGGTGTCGCGATCCAGAACAATTTCCTTAATGACCGCTCCATCCAGGGTCAATATCAGCTTTGCCATGAAGTCAAACTCCTGCCTCTATTTGTGCTCAATTGTCCTGTTTCTTCGGCCCACAAGGTTCTTATAGCCATTATCAGCAAAAAATTATTGCTGGCAATGTCCCTATGCGGGATAGACCTACTCCAGCGGATCCTCGCAGTACTGCTGGAAATCGGCCTTGTTGGTCGATTTCATGTACGCTTCGGTCCCTGTAATCTGCTTGGCATCCAGCAGTCGCCGCAGCGCGGTATCCATGCTCTGCATGCCCATCAGGCCGCCACCCTGTATGACATTGGCTAACTGTTCAGTCTTGCCCTCACGGATCATGTTCGAAGCTGCGGAAGTGTTAAGCATCACCTCTATAGCGGCGAGTCGCCCACGACCATCGATACGCCTCACCAGTTGCTGTGACAAGACCCCCACCAGCGAGGTAGAGAGAATGGTTCGAATCAGCGCCTGCTCCTTGGCCGGGAACACGTTAATCATGCGATCGACCGCGGCCGCCGCCCCGTTGGTGTGGAGTGTACCCATTACCAGAATACCGGTTTCGGCGGCCGTTGCGGCCAAGTGAATGGTCTCGAGGTCGCGCATCTCACCAACCAACAGCACATTCGGGTCTTCACGCAAAGCTGAGCGCAGAGCAGCGGCAAAGCTCTCGGTGTGAATACCCACCTCGCGCTGACTGATCAAACTGCTTTTGCGATCATGCAGGTATTCGATCGGATCTTCGATGGTGATGATATGGGCTTTTCGCGACTCGTTGATGTGATCCACCATGGCTGCCAATGTGGTGGATTTACCCGACCCGGTGGGCCCTGTGACCAATACCAGACCTTTGCGGTTTTCGCATAAAGCCCGGCAAATAGGGGGAAGACGCATGGATTCCAGCGAGGGGACCTTAGAGGGTATGACGCGAAATACCGCGCCTATGCCGCCTAAATGGCGAAACGCGTTGACGCGGAAGCGCGACATGCGCGGGATCTCGTACGCGAAATCGACACCATGTTCGCTCTCGAACGTACGTTTAGCCATGGGTGGCATGATTTCGTAGAGCAGGTCCTGCGTCTCGTCGGGCGAAAGGGAGCGGTACTTGATGGTGACAACTTCACCAAAAAGCCGGATCCGAGGTGGATTGCCCGATATCAGATGCAGGTCGGATCCCCCCTGGTTCACCACCAGTTCGAGAAAGGTGTCTATGCGATGTTGGATCGCGGAACTGGAGGTGGCTGGGGTGTCATGCGGTTCCATGGCCTACTGTCCCACCAGGTTTACTGTCGGCAATAGGGTGGGATCAGTGACGAAACGCTGGAACTGTTTTTTGTCCACCGCGTGACGATAGGCATCATCAGGATCTATCTGCTTCGATTGAACCGCCTCGAGCAATGCCTGATCAAGCAACTGCATTCCCTGATCGCGGCCGGTTTGCAGTTTGCTGGGGATCTGGAACACTTTCCCGCTCATCAGCAGGTGAGAAATGGCGGGTGTCATGACCATGATTTCGCAAATAGCTTTGCGGCCCCGACCGTCCGGCGTGCGTACTAATGATTGACTGACTACAGCACGCAGGTTCTGCGAAAGCGAGGTCATACCCTGGAGTTTCTGCTCTACCGGCAGGGCGTCGATAATACGATCGAGCGTCTTGGTGGCTGTAGTGGTGTGCAGGGTGCCGAGCACCAGATGGCCGGTTTCAGCCGCGATCAGCGCGAGCGAAACCGTTTCCAGATCACGCAGCTCACCTACCAGAATGATATCTGGATCTTCGCGCAACGCGGCCCGAAGTCCCTCCGCAAAATTGGGCACATGGACTCCCACCTCGCGCTGAACGATCAGTGATTCAGCGCTTTTATGCACGAACTCTATGGGATCTTCCAAGGTAATGATGGTGAGCTTTCGATGCTGATTGATGTGATGAATCATCGATGAAAGCGTCGTCGTTTTACCCGTGCCTGTTGCACCTGTTACCAGCACGAGGCCTTGATGCAGATCCGTAAACTTTTGAATGACAGGTGGAAGGTTCAAACTTTCGAGTGACGGGATTTCTTCTGGAATGACACGAAATGTCGCTCCGAGGCCGCCCACCTTACGGAATAGATTGACGCGGAAGCGGCCAGCGTCTTCGCTTTCGTAGGACAGATCGAGATCCCCTCCCTTATTGAATTGAGTACGCTGCTCGTCATTGAGAATCTCGTCGAGGAGTCGCTCCAACTCATCGGGATCGAGTTCACGATAACGCACCGGTGTCAGCTCACCGTGCAACCTCAGAATGGGTGGCATGCCAACCGCAAGATGGATGTCGGAGCAACCTTGCTCGCGGCCTAATTGCAGGAAGGCATCGATACGCGCCGCTGTCATTCCCGATCATCCCCCAATTTTTCGAGGAGTTGTGCAACCGCCTGACGCAGTTCATCCATATTGGCAAAGCGGTCTTCGGCTTTGCGGGCCATGGCCTTGCGAATCAGAGCGTCGAGGTCTTCGGGCAGACTGGTGTTTTGTTCGCGCGGCGGCTTGGCCTTGCCTTCCATGTGCTGGAACAGAATGCCCATAGGATCGTCGGCCACATAAGGGGGGCGGCCGGTGAACATTTCGTACATTATGATCCCCAAGCTGTAGACATCGGTGCGGGAATCCACCTTCCCGCCCTTAACCTGTTCGGGTGCCATGTAAGTCGGCGTCCCGAGGATGATCCCCGTTTTTGTCAAACGCGACTCACCTTCGCGAGCCGCTGCGGCCAGGCCGAAATCGACGATTTTAACCAGATCATTCTCATCGATGAGAATGTTCGAGGGCTTGAGATCACGATGAACCAGATTTCCTTTATGCGTGACGATCATGCCGGAACAGATGTCCAGCAGAATGCGCAGGGCGCGCTGCAGACTCATTGGTTTGCCGGATTTGAGCTCGGCGGCCAGGGAGTGGCTTTCAAAGTACTCCATGGACATGGCGTAGGAGCTGCCGAAGGTGATGAAATCGTAGATGCGGATAACGTTTTCGTGAGTGATTTTGCGGGCGTATTTCATCTCCAGGACGAAACGCTTGATAACATCTTCACTCGAAGTGAGTTGGGGAGTGATGAATTTCAGGACGATGTCCTCATGCACCATCATGTCCTGCACCAGTACCACAACACCGAATGCGCCGCGACCAATGTGTCGAATAATACGGTAGCGATCGGCAATCACTTCGCCGGGTTTAAGTTTTGCCGCATCGATCGCGTCGACCGCTGCATGCCCTTCGCTGGTCATTTTGGTTTCGGCGATGATCGTTGCGTCACTGGTACTACTGGAGACTTCGCCACCCAACATCGAGTGCGCCTGAAGCATTGTTGATCCAGTACGCACGGGTTCCCTGCTGATGTCTTTGGCGCGTTGTGCTGCATTCGGCTTGGCAATCAAGGTATTGACCGTCGTATCGGCTAGAGCACGGATATCGTCGTTGGATGAGTTGCAGAGTTCTTGCGCGGCGCGTCGGACTTCGTCGACATTGTTCTCATCCGCGAGGACCGCCAACGCCCGCAACGCTTCCTTGCGGATGCCGGTGTCCGCGCTGTGTAACATCTCCATAATGGGCTTGACGGCCTGACTGTCGCCAAGGGTTGTCAGGGCCTTTATCACAACCGGCGCGGCCCGGCTGTCGCGTTTCATCAGTTCGACCAGTTTAGGCAGGACCGATACATCGCCAATCGCGGCCAGAGCGTCAACGGCACGCTCACGCACCCACCAATCGTCATCTTTGAGTGCTTCCTCCAGATAGTTCTTTGCGCGGCTGTCCTTGGTTGAATTCAGGATCTCGATAGCAAAACGGCGAATGAATTCGTCTTCATCCTTGATCAGGGACAGCACCGATTCGACTACACGAGGTCCGCCAATGCTGCCCAGAGCGTCGGCAGCCCGCACCCGTACCCACCAATCCTGATCGCGCAACGCGGTGATTAGATCTTTGATCGCATTGGTATTGCCGACTTCGTTGAGCACTTCGACAGCGGCGCGACGTACATATTCGGAATCATCCTGGAGCACTTCAAGGAGATATTGGACGGAATCGGGTGAATTGATGCGTATGATCGTGTCGATGGCTTTGCTCTGCACTGTCATATCCGCATCGCGCAGCATTTTGCATAGTGGTTCGATGTCGACTGGGATGCTGAGTTCGCTAAGACCGGTCAACGCTTCAAGTCGAACGGCTTTCGCGGAGTCACTGAGTAGTTTCATCAATGCATCACGCACCGCTTCGGTACTGAAGCGACGTAAAACGCGTGCGGTATGCAGCCGGATGACAGGGTCATCGCTCTCGACGAAACCGATTAGATCATTAACGTTTTCCGCCGACGCAACCTCCTCCATGATACGGAAGACACCGGTGCGCGCCTCGGGCGGGATCTTTCCCATCAAGCGCAGCAGCGATCGGATGTTGAGGCGTTCGCGCTGGGCCAGAAGAATTCGGGACAACAGGCCTTTAGGGCTGGCGGGGTCGGCGTAGATTTCGAGCAGGAGGTTGGGGTCATAACGCTTACCCGCGGCCAACACTTTCGCGACGCCGTCGACGATAGTTGCATCTTTGCTGGTCAGCGCATTGGCGAAATAGTGGAGCGTCGAGTTGTCGAGAAAGGTGCCGAGAACGGCAACGACAGTGCCTGGCGTGCGGGTGCGACCCAGCGCCTCAATCAATTTCTCGGTTGCGCCCTCGCCAGATTGTTTAAGCTGCAATACAGCGTCCGCAACATCCGAAGTGGCTGCACTTTTGGCCTTGACGATAGTTGCTACCGCTTTGTTGATGCGGAACCCGTCCAGTATCCCCATAGTCAGTAGATTTCCGCTTCAAGTATCGTGTTCGGCTCTATGTTGGATAGGGCCATTCAGCGGACGCTCTCGTCCAAACCGCAAACGATATACGACTTATTGACCAAACAAACCTGATCCTCTTCCAAATAGAGTTTAGCGAAGCGCTCTTTCTCCAGATTCAGAAAATCATAGAAACGGGAGCGATCGGGTGGCAGTTCGCGCCGAATTTCGCCGCGCAACAGACTGCCGTCCATCATGTGCAGAGTGCATCTCAACGGTTGCAGATCGGGTGTCGTTGACTCGTTCGCACGATAGTGCACGCGCACTATTGAACTCTTGTTGTAAAAACGCAGCTCGTCCGGGTTTTCGCGGCGCACCACAATGAAGGGAGAGGTGTGATTGAGCACCTGCGCCGGGTCCTCAGGATGCGAAGGGTCGTGCTCAATGCTGACAAACAGAGCGCCTTCCACGATCCCTTCGGGGTGCACCCACAGTGTCACCTGGCTGAGCTGTTTTGGAACAACTAGTTTATCGGATCCCATTGTTATCCCTACAATTACCTGTTTTCGGACACTCCGCCCACGGGCCAGTTCTGGTGGTCTCGGTTTCGATGTGCAAGCAACAACACAAGTGGAGAATCGGCCGGTTGGCCACACAGCCGTCCAGTGCGAGGATTCTCAGTTGAGCGTCCTGTCCAGAAACTTTAGTCTGTCGGGCCCCTCGACGGGTGGGAAATTCCTTCCAATGGCCCGTACTTACGCGATTTCTTTGGGGCTACTCTACCATAGTGTTGGAATCACCGACCAGACAGCAGATCCCGTTAAAATCACAGAAATACTGTCGAGTTTCACTAACAATTCTGGTAACTTGTGGGTGATTGGTATAGTAACGCATGAAGTTAACACCGGGGAAACAAGAGGCTAGGGTAATGGCCACCCTTCAAATTCGCGAAGGACACGATGCGGGACGCGTTTTCAAACTGTCCGGTGAAGTCTATTTGGGACGCTCGCCGGAGGGGGTCGACCCGCGCATTTTTCTGCCCCTGCCCGACGGTCAGGTGAGCCGTCGGCATGCGCATATACGTAAAGAAAACAAGGGATATGTGATCGAGGATCTTGGATCCACCAATGGTACGCTGGTGAATGGTGAGCCGTTGCCCGCCAGGCAGCCAAGAGCCCTGAGGGATGGTGATGAGATCCGCATCTCACTGACCATGCTGGTTTACCGGGTGCAGCGGGATGAAAGTTCCATGATTGGCCAAGGATTGACCACAACGGGCCGACCTCACGGCGGTGTCTTCAGTCGCCATCCCGAGCAGGGCCGTACTGGATTGCGTCTGGACGATGCACCCCCCGCGCATATGAGCGTGATGCTCGATGCCTCCAAAAGCGTCATGGCCCGACTTAGCCTGGATCAGCGGGCAGATGAATCGCTGGCGGAGGCATTGCGTCGCCTGCAGGCACTAGCTCAAGTGAGTGTTGCACTCGGCGCGGTGGACGATCGAGAGCTACTGATGCAGAAGATGTTGGACTACATCTTCGATATCTTCCCGGGTGCTGAGCGGGCGTTTGTCCTTCTCAGGTCCCGTGACAGCGATCAACTGATGCCCATTGCCCAGAAAGCAAGAAGCGGCATCGACGACGAAGAGCCCGAGATCGCGATCTCCAGCACTATCGTCGAACAGGTGGTCTCGCATAAACAAGCCATATTGTCGGTTGACGCCTTGGGCGATGAGCGGTTTGGGGCGCGTGACTCGATAATCAATCTCTCGATTCGCAGCATGATGTGCGCTCCACTGCTGATAGGTGACGAGGTGTTGGGATTGATGCAGGTCGATAACGCGACCGATCCCAAGGCATTCGATCAGGCCGATCTGGAGATTCTGACGGGGATATGTGCTCAGGCCGGTATCGCTGTGCGCAATGCGCAGCTCTACTCTGATATCGAGGAGTTGTTCGAGAGCTTCATCAGAGCCTCGGTGCAGGCCATAGAAGCGCGAGACCCGGTAACCGCCGGCCACTCGTTCCGCGTGGCAGAGTACACCGAGCGGCTGGCGGCGGCTGTCGATCGTACACAGGACCACGGTCTCAAGGATGCGATTTTTTCCGTCGATCAGATGCGCGAACTCCGTTACGCCTCGTTGTTGCATGATTTTGGCAAGGTTGGTGTACGGGAACATGTGCTGACAAAACCGAAAAAGCTTTTTCCTCATCAATTGAATCTGATTCAGCAGCGCTTTGCCTATGCCAGAGCCAGTCATGAACGACGAGCTTATAAAAAGTTGATACAGATGCACGAAATGGGGACCTATAGCGACAAGGAACTGGTAGAGTGCCGGCGCGCGACCGAAGAGGCCATATCGGAAGAGCGCAAACGCCTCGACCGTTTCCTCGGTCTGATACTCAAAAGTAACGAACCCAGCGTTTCACGCCGTGAAGTACCCACCGAACTGAGCGAACTGCTTTCTTACACCTTCCCCACCGAAGAGGGTAAGGAAGCGCCCATACTGGAGGATTTTGAGTTCTCGGATCTAACTGCGGCTCAGGGCAGCCTGAGCCCGGACGAGCGTTTGCAGATCGAATCGCATGTCAGTCATACCTACGCGTTTCTCAGCCTGATTCCGTGGAGTGGCAGCCTGCAGAACGTGCCGGATATTGCCTATGCACACCATGAAAAACTGGATGGCTCGGGTTATCCGTTGGGTTTGGGTGCTGAAGAAATACCGCTGCAGTCGAAAATCATGACGGTCGCTGATATCTATGACGCTCTCACAGCGGGTGACAGACCTTACAAGCGCGGCCTGCCCGAAGATCAGGCACTCGATATCCTTCACCAGGAGGTTGGCGCCGGCAAGATAGATCGACGGTTGGTGAAGGTGTTTATCGAAGCAGAGGCTTATCGCGTTATCTCGTAACGTCTAATCAGCTCGATTCTTTTGGGGCGAGTTGCTCGGGTTTCAGTGGGGGAGAAAGAATAGTTTCAGCTACATCCGCATCGATAGTATCCTGTTGTTCGTTGACCAAGGCTTGATCGTAGTCGTTCCAGCCCTTCAGTCCGGTAGCCAGGGAGCGTACGTTGCGAAAACCCATCTGCTTCAAAACGCTACCAGCCAGCAAGCTGCGATTTCCCGAGCGGCAGATGAGCACGATGGGAGCATTCCGCGCCTCAACCAATTCTGGCAGAGTCTCCTCGTAGCCGTAGTCGCAGGTGGGTTCGAGTATTCCGCGCGGGACATTGATAGAACCGGCGATATTGAGCGCCGCAAATTCGTACGGCTCACGAACGTCAATCAGGAGCAAGGGCTCCCCCCGCGTTAGGGCGTCGGCAAGATCCCATGGATAGAGTTCTTCGACTTCACGCCGGCACGCCTCGACAAAATCACGAAAAGTAGCCATTCTGAACGGTGTATAAAGAAACAGTTTCTCAGGTGCTCTGGATCTCCACCTGCTTGCGGTTGAGACCATGTTGGACCGCCATCACCGCAGCCTCCACGCGCGAGTGCACTCCAAGTTTACGCAGAATGGCTTTGACGTGAAGTTTGACAGTACCGTCCGAGATACCCAGGTTGCGCGCGATTACTTTGTTGCTTTGACCTTCGGCCAAATGGCATAAAATCTCGGTTTCGCGCGGCGTGAGTTCGGCAAAAGGACTGGAACTCACATTGCCCTCACCGTGGTCAGAACGAACCGCATCGGCCAACACACTGGTCAGGCCGGGCGCGACGACAGTATGACCGGTGATGATCTCGCCAAGTGCGTTCACAACCTCGTCGGGTTCCATGTCCTTGATCAGATAGCCCTGCGCTCCCGAGCGCAGCGATTCGACCAGATCACGTTCATCGCTGCTTGTGGTGAGCATAACGACAGGCATACTCAGCCCTGCAGCGCGCATGGCTCTCAGCACAGTCAGGCCATCGGTATTGGGCATTCGCAGATCCAACAGCACGATGTCGGGCGTTATCTCGCCGGCAAGCTGCAGACCCTCTTCGCCATCGCCGACCGCGCCGCAAACTTCAATGCCGCGGCGTTCCAGCAGTTCCTGGAGCCCGACCCGGAACAGGGCATGATCATCAATGATCAGCACACGCATGATGATTCTCTCTTTTGCTTTCAGGATTATGAGAAGGATCTCGGCGATGTCGAAAAGTCAGCTCGACGCGCGTGCCCTCGTTGGGTTCGCTCTCGATGGTGAGGGTACCGCCCAGACGCTGGGCACGTTCTTGCATAATCCCGAGCCCGACGTGTTCACCTAGCCGTCCACTGTCGGGGGATTTGGAGAAGCCAGTGCCATCGTCCTCGATAAGAACACGGTAGTATTCGCCATCGGTACAACGCATGAGAATGCGTACTGTTTGCGCTTTGCTATGCTTGCGCACATTAGCAAGCGCCTCTTGAATGATGCGCAAAACCTGCATCTCGAGTAGGGCAGGGAGATTGGATCTCCCGCAGTCGCGTTGTACGAATAGAGTGATGCCGGTTTCACGACGAAAGCGATCGATCAGATCTTCTATCGCAGGCAGTAATCCGCGCTCGTCCATGGGGGCGCGATAGTGAACCATCAGCTCGCGCAGTTCGGTATGGGCCTCGTCTAACGTGCTACGGATTTGCAGCAGTTCCGCCCGTACCTTGGCGGTGGCATTCGCTGGCAATAACTCATCCATGGCCCGTACCCTGTAACGCAGGCTGGCGATTGTTTGGGCTACGGAGTCGTGCAGCTCATGCGCGAGCATGGTGCGCTCTTGCATGATGGAGAGGAACTGGGCCTTCTTGTCGACCTGTGCCTTTTCGATCGCCATACCCAGATGACGGCCGATGCTGATGAGCAGTTCGCGAAGGTCATCGCCTGGTTCGACATTCTGATCAAGAAACAGATTGTAGACTCCCAGCGTTTCACCGCGATACTGCAGGGGCACCGCTATGAGGGTCGCCGCAGTGTTGTCCAGTGCCGAGCGACCCAAATAGCCTTGGCAGGAACGGCTCTCACTATCGACAAGCAGCTGATTGGTATCTGCCGCCTGTCCGCAGAGACAGCTCCCGACCGGTACCAGAGCCTCCTTTTCCAGTACTTCGGGTTCCAGACCGGTCGCGGCGATCAAACGCATTTGTCGATTTTCGTTAAGCAATCTGACCACACCGGCACGAGCATTGACCAGATCAACCAATGTGTAGAGAAAACGGGTCAGAAGCTCGTCGAGATCGCGTGCCATGTTCACACTGGCCGCTACGTCGTAGAGGATCTGCAGCGAGCGTGTTTTAAGTGCGAGGCGTTCGGTGTGGCGGGTTACCTCGCGGTCAAGATCACGAGCGAGGCGCTGAAACTCATCAGCCAGACTATTGATGTCGTGGACAAGACTCCCAGCGGCGGTTGCCTCGGCAGCGGGTAGACGAGCGTTGAGGTTGCCACCGCGCATGCGCAGTGCCCAGCGGCGGATCTCGTTCAGGGGCGAGGAGTATCGCTGGCGTATGATTCGCAGCAGGCGAAACGCCAGCCATGCGGCAACGCCAAGCAAGGCAGCCTGCGCGAGCAGAAACCAACCCGCGGCCAGCCAGCCGGACAAACCGACATAGCCGAGCGTGGCCTGCGCAATAAATACAAGACCTAACCCGATGACAGCGCCCGATACCTCTTGGCCGAGCCCCCTAGGCTCGCTGTTCGCGCTCTCGTTTCGACCAGCGCTAGGTATGGACTGAGTTTCGATGGCTGTTGTCATCGCTGTGTGTCACGGAACTCGCAATTCAGGCTACTGGGTTGAGTATACCCCTCAACCGACTTACCCAAAAGGGATAGATCACCAGGATGTTCAGCGTGTATCAGCCGCCCGCATTGGCGTCGGGAGTGTGGGCGAGCCCCATGTGATGGCGAATAAAGTCGACAAAACGTCTTGTCCATTGATTCCCCCCCACATCACGAAGATGGCAGTAACAGGCCAGCAGGTTATTGTGCACGATGCCATCATGGGTGCCGTTAACACCGACTCCACGGTGAATCCGGAAAGCAAAGCGCGTATCGGCGGGCAAACCCTGTATCGAGGAGTAGTGGAATTCGTGTGCATTGAATATCTGCGGATGCTCACTTGTGGACAGCGAGCCCCACGGATGATCCCGGGTCTCCTCCAAACGTGTATAGCCTTTGCCCACCGGCCTGGCATGCATGACGATTTCGCCCGGTAATGCGCCCGCCATATCGAAGATCGTCCCTTTCCAGGCGATTGAACGTGAGAGATACATCAATCCGCCACACTCCGCATAGCACGGCAAACCGGCTTCGATGGCGGATCGGATCTCATCGCGCAAAGTGGTGTTTGCCTGCAACTCGGCCAGATGCGTTTCGGGAAACCCACCTCCAATCAACAGGCCGTCAATCACCGGAAGATGTTTATCACGCAGCATGTTAATGGGGATAAGTTCGGCGCCCGCTTCCCGCAGGCGTTCAAGATCGTCCGGGTAGTAAAAGCCGAATGCGGAATCGCGAGCGATGCCGACGCGCACCGGCGCCGGGGGCTGCCGTTGGGGTTGCGCTTGAGGATGGTACATGGGAGCAGATGACTTGTGGGCGATGGCAAGTAGCGCATCGATATCCACATGGGATTCGACACACGCCCTGAGATCCGCTATGCGGCTCTCCACGTCCTGCGTTTCGTTGCTGGGCATCAATCCCAAATGGCGCATGGTCAACTCCATGCGTGGATCATTGGGGATGGCGCCGAGCACAGGGAGTTCCGTATAGCGGGATAGTGCCGCACGGAGTTTGGCTTCGTGGCGCGTGCCACCCAGATTATTGAGAATGATCCCTGCAATGGCTACCTGGGGATCAAAATGTATGTGACCCAGGAGGAGTGGAACAATGCCGCGAGTCATGCCCTTGCAGTCGATTACCAGTACAACCGGTGCATTAAGCTGCTTGGCAAGAGCGGCGTTGCTGTCCTTGCCATCGAGGTCAAGTCCGTCGAAAAGGCCTCTTGTCCCCTCAATCACGGCGATCTGTGCGGATGCGGTATAACGCGCAAATGTGGCACTAATACAGTCCGTGGACATGGTATGAAAATCGAGGTTGATACACGACCGATCGGCGGCACGACCCAGCCACATGGAATCGATATAGTCGGGACCTTTCTTGAACGGTTGGGTGACTACACCACGGGCGGTCAGTGCGGCAACGAGTCCTATGCTGACCGCCGTTTTACCAGAGGTCTGACGTGTAGCGGAAATATAGAGGTGGGGCATAAGCGCAGTCTAACAAACGGGGCAGAGCGGAGGCAGAAAACCCCGAATTTGTTAGGGCATATCAGGAGGCCGGCGTTTCTTCGCCCGCTGGACGGGGGGGTTCCAGACATTGGGGTAGTAACGGCAGCACCCTGACAGCAAGCGACAGGATAAGCAGCGAGAGGGCAACGCCTCCCAGGCCCAGTAAAAACTCCGGAAGGGTAGCCGAGTACGTGCTCACCTCGCCGTCAAAGAATCCGCTGCTCACCTCTTTACCCGGGAACATTTCCAGGGGATAGGCCTGGCCGCCGATGATGATGACGTAGATCTGGCAAAGACCACCGATGATCACGAGCACCGAGGCAATCGTTACCCATGCTCGTGTTGCGCGGTAGTCAGGATGAAGCAGTATTAACAGCGGGATGAAGCCGCCAAACAGAACCTGACCGATCCAGAACAGCTGCGAGTACTTGTTGCCGGAGAAGAGAATGAAATGCTCGACGTTTTGATGTTCCGCGGCATAGAGATTGGTCAGATGTTGAACGGCAGTAAAGTAGAGCACGGCAG
Organism: Pseudomonadota bacterium; assembly: GCA_008501635.1. Lineage (NCBI taxonomy): Bacteria > Pseudomonadati > Pseudomonadota > Pseudomonadota bacterium. The sequence continues at coordinate 22,090 of QQUJ01000029.1, read as the reverse complement.
CGATAAAAATCGCGAGTAGCCGCGCTAGACGCTGCAGCATTTCGTGATTGATTGGCAGATGGGTGCGTTGGCAACTGAAGTCGAGCACCAGTATGAAAATGGCCAACCCGAAGGATAGCGACATCGCTATAAATAGCGGTGCCATTACGGCGGCGTCGTAAGCCTCTCGTGCGACGAGAAAACCGAAGATAGAGCCCGTACCCGTGGTCAGCGTTAATCGCCAGATGAAAGCCACGAATCCGGCGATCCGATGGTAGCGGTACATTCGGCGCTCCATCATCCACCATAGATAGACCGCGACGATGGCAAGAAAGCCAACATAGAGAAAGATGTTCCAGGCAAAAATAGATTTGAAGTTGTAAGTGGTCATGGCGACGATCAGACGATCGGGTCGACCCAGGTCCAGTACCAGCACAGCGAGGCCCCCGGCAAGCAGGGCCATTGCCAGCAGTGCTGAGAGCGGAGCCAGCGGTTTGTACTCGAGTTTACCGAATACGGAACCTATCGAGGCGGCATTCAAAGCGCCGGAAGCGGCCACGATGAGAAATACCGCGAAGACGTGTGGCATGCCCCAGACGATCTGGTTGCTCATGCCTGTAACATAGTGCCCATTGTGTTCCATATACCAGGCCGAACCCAGTCCCGCCAGCAACAATGCGCCGAGTGCGCCGAGCAGCGCCAGGTAGCCCGGACTCCTGCCTTCGATGGTGCGAAACTTGGTAATCGACATGGTCTGTCCTCGTCGCTGTCTCAGATCCCGCGGTAATAGACGCCGGGGTTGGTTCCAAGATCGTCGCGAATTTGAGTGGCGCCCAGTTCGCGTAGTTTCGTGCTGATCAGGCTGTCGGGATCGTTCAGATCGCCAAAGACCAGCGCCTGATGACCGGTACGTTCGCAAGCTTCGACACAGGCAGGTATGCCTCCGGCATCTATGCGGTGTACGCATAGCGTGCACGACTCAACGGTCCCCTTGCCGCGAGGGGAGTGGGGTTTCTGATCGGTCAGTTCTTCATGAACGAAAGAACGTGCTTTGTAGGGACACGCCATCATGCAGTAGCGGCAGCCTATGCAGATGTGCTTGTCAACCAACACGATCCCGTCGGCTCGTTTGAACGAGGCGCCTGTCGGACAGACATCGACGCAGGGAGGATGTTCGCAGTGCTGGCACATCACGGGCAGCGATCGGACATGACCGCTAGTCGGGTCACGCAGTGTGATTTTGCGTATCCATTGGGCATCTGTTTGCGGACGGCCATGACCCTTCAGGCCGTGCTCCTGGTTGCAACCGTCAACGCACGCCGAACAGTTTTCCTCGCAGCGAGAGGTGTAGATCAACAAGCCCCAACGTACGGCTGACGTGACGGCCTGATCCGCTTCGCGGGCGGCTGGTGAGCGCCAGAGGAGCACGCCAGGTGCCACTGTGATCATCGCGGCAGCGGCACCCCCCTGCAACCAGCGGCGGCGGTTTTCGTTGACGGCACCCGGAGTGGAAGATTTGGTATCACTCATGACTCGGTTTGCCTATTATTTGGGCTCGGCATAACGTGCATGACACCCAAAACAGTCAAGACGCACGCCTGTGTATACATGACAGCTCCGGCAGAAGTGTTGTTGCTCCTGCTGATCAGCCGCCGGCCGCTCGGGTGCGTGACACGAAAGGCAGTTCTTGAGACTGTGCCGCTCGGTGCGGATGCCACGGTGCATGGTCTCGTCACGTTGGTGCTTGAGGAGCTGCATATGGTTGCGACGCATGAAATCCGTCTCTTCCACGCAGCGCTCCCCCAACGCGGTACTGAGCTGTGGCAGCGGTACCCGCGACTCTGCGGCAATGACACTTCCGGCGATTGCCAGCAGCGCCATCAACGCCAGAAACGAAGTGAAGCGTTTGACCATGCAGGACATCATCATCCGGCTCCGTATCTACTCACCCAAACCCATCTGGATATAGCCTGTGGGGCAAACATCCTGGCAGATGTGGCAACCGATGCACTTCGTGTAATCGGTGTCCACGTAGCGTCCGGTGGTACGCTCGTTCTTTGGAACGCGGAACACGGCAACCTGGGGGCAATAGATCACGCAAGCGTCACACTCGAAGCACAGGCCGCAGCTCATGCAGCGTTTAGCCTCTTCGATCGCTTGCTCCTCGGTAAGGCTGACGATGCGTTCACCGAAATCGCCCAAGACATTGTCGGCGGTGACGTGACGCTCCTCGCGGAGCAGACGCGGCGTGTGGTTAAAGTAGCCGAGATACAGCTCGTCGGCGGATATTACCTCCTGAGCTGCGCGCGAGTCGAAATTATGAACTGCGAACTTGGCTTCAGAGGTGCCGTGCGTGGGCTCGTGAATCTCCTCTGGATCCAGCCCAGCCTCGTGCAGTTTGCGCAACAGGCTGAAATGGTTGGCGTCGATCTTGGGCCGCTTGGGCATCTCCTTGCCCTGCAGGTAATAATCGATGCTGATTGCGGCGATACGTGCCTGACCGATCGCCGTGGTCAGTAGATGCGGGCGGATGATGTCGCCGGCAACGAAGTGACCCTGGTGGCCGGGAATCTGGAAGTGCTTGTCGGCATCGATAAGGTTACGACTGTTTTTGAGTGTCTCGATACCCTCGAAGTCACCCTGCTGGCCAATGGCCGATACCACGAGATCCGCTTCCACCTCGATATCGGTTCCGGGGTAGCAGACCACGCTGCCGTCGGATTTTTCTTCGCACTGAATGAGCTTGAGCGCTACGGCACGGCCGTCTTCGCCAAGTATGATTTCGCTCGGGTTCATTCCGCCGCGGATCTCTACACCTTCGCGCAGGGCATCGTCTATCTCTTTCTTGGCAGCGTGCATGCTTTCGATCGGACGGCGGGCTACCAGTAAGACCTCGGCACCCTCGCGTCGGGCCGTGGTTGCAACGTCGTGCGCGACCTGACCGATTACGGCGTTCTCGGGACGATCCTTCTCGGGGATGTTTTTGATGTGTCCCAAACGGCGAGCGACCGAAGCGACATCGATGGAGGTGTCGCCACCGCCGATTACCACCACCCGGCCCGATACGTGTTTGAGTCGACCATCGTTGAACGCGTTGAGAAACGCAACGCCCGTGATGCAATTGGGCGCATCACCGCCGGGAACATCCAGTGCGCGACCGGATTGCGCACCAATGGCCCAGAACACGGCGTCGAACTCCTTTTCCAGTTCGTCCATGGTGATATCGCGGCCGACTTTGCAGTTCGTTCTGACCTCGACGCCCATGTCGATGATGCGTTTGATCTCGACATCGAGCAGTTCACGCGGGGTGCGGTAGCCGGGAATTCCGTAGCGCATCATACCGCCCAGTTCGGCGGCCGATTCAAAGACCGTGCACCCGTGGCCCATGCTGCGCAACTGATGCGCGCAGGCGAGTCCCGCAGGTCCGCCACCGATAATGGCCACGCGCTTGCCGCTCTCCTTCTCCGGCGTGGGGAAGGCGAAATTATTGGCCACCGCGTAGTCGCCTATAAACTGCTCGACCGAGTTGATGCCGACTGTATCGTCCACTTCATTGCGGTTGCAGCCGTCCTCGCAGGGAGCAGGGCAGACTCGACCCATCACCGAAGGGAAGGGGTTGGCCTCGGTATAGCGCTGGAAGGCGTATTCCTGCCAGGTGATCCCTTCGGGTGGCTTTTCCAGGCCGCGCACGATGTTGAGCCAGCCACGAATATCGTGCCCGCTCGGACAACTCGCCTGGCACGGCGGCGTGCGCTGAATATAGGTCGGGCACTTATGCGTCCAGCTGGCCTGAAATATCATGTCGGTCATCGAATCGAACTCGGAATCGCCATCCTTGTAGCGGCGCCAAGTTATTTTCTGTTCCTGATCCATCTTGTCGGGCGATGCGGCCATCGTAAGTGTCTCCTCTGCGAAGCGGGGGAGTGAAAACTCCAGCTATTCTTTGGTTCCCAATTGAATTGCGTTACTCACCAGTTGGTGGACGCTGACGATCATGTCCATAGGAAAGTCATAGTAGGGCAATACCTTGGCAAACTGGCTCTTGCAGATTGCGCAGATGGCTGCCAGGTGGGTTACACCGTACTCCTGCTGAACTTCGCGCAGTGCCTCCATGCGGGGCAGGGCACCTTTGACACGAATCTCCATCAGGTCGTCGGTCAGCAGTCCTCCGCCGCCGCCGCAGCAGAAGGTCTGATCGTGAATGGTGTCAGGGCGCATATCCACGAAATTGTTGCAGCTCGCTTTGATCACCTCGCGCGGGATGATGAACTGGCCACCCGGCATGCTCCCCATACGCGAGGCGCGCGCCACGTTGCAGGAGTCGTGAAATGTCACCACCATGTGGTCATTGGCGGATCGATCGAGGTTCAGTGCGCCCCGTTGAATCAGATCGTAGGTGAACTCGCAAATGTGTTGCGGTACCGGATAGCGCGGATCGAGAAAATCAAAGGGTCCGGCCAGCGTATCGAGGAAGCTGTAAGCGACACGCCAGGCGTGTCCGCACTCGCCGAAGATAATGCGCTTGACGCCAAGATCGAGGGCCGCCTTGCGAATGCGCAGTGAAACCTGGCGCATGTTCTCGTAGCTGCCAATGAACATCCCGAAGTTAGCGGCTTCAGAAGCGTAAGTGCTCAGCGTCCAGGATATGCCCGCCTGATGGAACACTTTGGCGTAACCGATCAGTCCATCGATGTGTGGTTCGGCGAAGAAATCGGCAGATGGGGTGACCAGCAGCACGTCGGCGCCTTCCACATCCAACGGCAGCTTTACGTCGATGCCGGTGTCATCCTTGATGTCCTCTTCCAGGCCTTCCAGAGTGTCTTGCATTGCCGGACCGGGAAGTCCGAGGTTGTTGCCAATCTTGTGAACCTTGCCAATGATTTCGTTGCAGTACTTCTGACCGAGACCAACCGCATCCATGATTTCACGCGCCGCCATGGATATCTCGGCGGTATCAATACCGTAGGGGCAAAAGACCGAACAGCGACGACATTGTGAACACTGGTGAAAGTAGCTGTACCACTCATCGAGAACTTCACGCGTCAGATCGCGGGCACCGACGAGCCTGGGGAAATATTTGCCGGCAAAGGTGAAATAGCGGCGGTAGACGCTGCGCAGTAGATCCTGGCGCGCGACTGGCATGTTCTTCGGGTCTTCAGTGCCGATGAAATAGTGGCACTTGTCCGTGCAGGCTCCGCACTTGACACAGCTATCCAGATAGACACGGAGTGCGCGATACTTTTCCAGCAGCTCGCCCATCTTGGCGATGGCGACATCTTCCCAGTTGTCCAGCAGTTCACCAGGAAAGCCAAGGCGCTCCTGGTGTTCGGGTTTGGCAACAAAGGGTGAGAGCCCTGCCGTCGCATCCCGCTTCAGATGCGGAATGACGGGGTATTCACGCAGAGCCGGTGTCTCGAAGTCGGCCACTAGTTAGCCTCCATATCGCGAGCCCAGGTCGCGAGATGGCGGCGCTGACGTGAATCGTCCGCCTGATTGCGTGATGGACTGAAGAACACCCCCGGCGCATGCAAAAGTTTGCTGTACGGAAAGATTACCATCAGCAGCATCACCAGGGTCAAATGGATCATGAATGGTGCATCGTGAGGCATGGGTTGCCAATCGAAACGTATCAGACCCAGCATGAACGCCTTTACCGCCACGACATCGGTGTGCGAGACGAACTTCATCATCAAACCGCTGATGGCGATGAATATCAGCAGCGCCAGCATCAGATGATCCGAGGGTGACGAGATGTAGCGAATCCGCTCCAGCAGCACACGGCGCAGCCAGAGGGCCACAAGCCCTGCCAGCATGGCGAATCCCGCATACATTCCAAAGGGTTGTACCAGCACCACCCAACTCCATACCGGATCGGTGAAGTAACGCAGGTGGCGTAACAGCACGAGAGCCAGTGCGACGTGAAAAACCCAACCGAAGAGCCAGATCCACTTGTTGGAGCGGAACAGGCTCTCGAAGAACGCCACCTCGCGGAACATCCGCAACGCCACGCCTTGTTTGGTGAGCGGTGCCGGCATGGTGGGAATCTTGAGCGGCGCGGGGGAGCGGACGTAGAGCGTAATACGCAATGCGAGGCCGAGTACGAACACCGCCGTGACCGCGTAAAAGGCCAAGCTGTAGACGATATCGAGCAACGCCATGCGGATCTCCCCCTCCGTTGGTCGTGAAAGCGTGGGGGGCGGGTGCCCCCCGGTCATATGCTGTTTAGTACGTGCGATCTATAACTAGATACAGCCGGTCGGCTTTGGCAGGCCGGCGATCTTACAGGCCTGTTTCGCTGGTCCGTAGGGGAACAGTTCGTAGAGATACTTGCTGTTGCCTTTGTCGGGCCCGAGCTTTTTGCCGATTGCCTTGGTGAGCACGCGCACGGCGGGAGCGATCTGGTACTCATCGTAGTACTCGCGCAGGAAGTTGACGACCTCCCAGTGGCTATCAGACATATCCACGTTTTCCTCTTTGGCGAGGTAGTTGGCTACGTCTTCATTCCAGTCGGCGAGGTTGATGATGTAGCCCTCTTCGTCGGTTTCAATCGCTTTGCCATTGATTTCAATTGCCATTGTACTCTCCTTCCGGTTTGCTCTATTGGGCAGGGTATCTGTCGCAGCAAATCCCCGATAACTAGTCGTTACAACCAGGATTGAACCAGGTCATGGTCGGCGGTTAGATCGACAAAACCGCCGAAATCTATACACTCGATACCCTTCATGAGTTTGTCGCTGACACCACGCGTCTCAAGGTCGGACTGCAGAGCGTAGAATTTCACGTTTTCCATCGCTTCGCGCACTTTGCCGGATACCGCGGTACCCTCAAGCGCCCCGAGGACACCGTCTTCGATCAGCAGTACCGAGGCGCCCTCTTTGATTGTCCGCAGGCAGCTGGCCAACGAGTTGCGTTCGAAGGGTGATTTGTTGATCACATGAAGCATCATTGTTGGGGGCCCTCAGAAACTAAGAACAACGTCTTGTGTGTCCATGATCTCGGCGATCTCGGCACGAGTGACGAGACGGATGGAATCCTTCTCCGCCCAATCTTCGTTTTCGTCTTCCCAGGTCAGGTGTTGGAGATCGTCGAGGGTCAAGCCGCGTTCTTCAAGGGACTCTTTGTCGACATAGATTTTGTTGACATCGTAGTCTCCCAGAGCAGCATAAGTTGGGGAAAAATTCTTCATCCCCGCGCTCTTGGCATTCTGGCCCTTGGTGAGTTGAAAGACGCCATCGTCCATGAAAACCAGGCTGACATCCTGCTCGAAAGCGGCTCCAATCAATACGACCTCAAGTGATTCCAATGCATAGATCGTCCCGTACGGGGCTTTGCGATTGACATAGAGAAATTTTTTGGTTGCCATGTTCCGCCCCCTCAGTCGCCGAATACAATGAGGCGATCAGCATCGATGCCGGCCTCGATCAACTGACCCAGTCCCGAGATTCGAAACCCTTTGGCAAGATTATGGCCATCCTTACGGTGGCGTTTCATCTCATCCTCATCGACAATGCCACGGCGCTGAGCAGCGGCAATACACACCACCAGATCAAGGTTGTGCGCTTCCGCCAACTCCGACCACCGATTGACGATGTTACGGTCATCCTGCGGTGGCGTAGTCAGGGACGTCGCGTTGTTCACACCATCGTGGTAGAAGAAGATACGGTAAATCTCGTGCCCCTTCTCCAACGCCGCCTTGGCGAATTGGTAGGCCGTGTCCGACGCTTGATGCGTGTATGGCCCTTCGCTGACCATGATCGAAAACTTCATGCCCTTCCCCCCACAGTCAAGGGCCTAGAAACGGATCTGCGCTGAGGCGTTCAATGTCGCCCGCGAACCGCGCCAATCATCAATGTGATACTTGGTGAACGGTAGGTCGGTCAACTCGAAGAAACGCGGCCAACCGATACGGTCGATCCATTCGCTCATCCGCTCCCACTCGCGCGCATCTTGCTTGTAGGTAGAGAGGATCTTGCGCACCACCTCGGAGACCTCTGGCCAGCGTGGCGGGTTGTTGGGGATCCCCGAAGCGACCAACTTGTGGAATGTAGGCTTGCTGCGGGTGTTGGAGTTCTTGCCGCCGACCCAGATCGCAAACTTGGTATGTTCCGGATCGTTGATCTGCATAGGTGGGCAGGGCGGGTAGCAGGCGCCGCAGCAGATACACTTGCGCTCGTCCACTTCCAGCGAGGGTTTGCCGTTCACCAGTGCCGGGCGGATAGCCGCAACCGGACAACGCGCCACCACGGAAGGGCGTTCGCAAACGTTGGCCACCAGATCGTGGTTAATCTTCGGTGGTTTGGTGTGCTGGATGTTGATCGCGATATCGCCTTGACCGCCGCAGTTGATTTCGCAGCAGGAGGTGGTGATACGTACGCGATTGGGCATCTCCTCTTTGGTGAACTCTTCAATAAGGTCGTCCATCAGTGCCTTCACTGCACCCGAAGCGTCTGTTCCCGGGATATCGCAATGCAGGTAGCCCTGGGTATGAGAGATCATCGACACCGAGTTACCGGTACCGCCGATCGGGAAGCCAGCGGCAGTCAGTGCATCGATCAGTGGCTGCACCTTGGACTGTTCGCTCACCATGTACTCAATGTTGCTGCGGATGGTGAAGCGCACGAAGCCTTCAGCAAACTCATCGGCGATATCGCAGAGTTTGCGAATCGTAAAGACGTCCAGCTGCCGCTGCGTGCCGGCGCGTACGGTCCAGATCTCGTCGCCGCTCTCCGCGACATGACGCAGGACACCGGGGCGCGGACGTTCGTGCCACTTCCACTGACCGTAATTCTTCTTCATCAGCGGGTGCAGATAGGGCATGTGGTCCGGTACACCGCTTTCAATAGGTTGGCGTGGCTGACTCATCGTTTCCTCCGACTAATCCTGATCTCGTTAATTCGAAAGACGAACCGCTGCTGCTTGCAGTTACTCGTCGCTACCCACGGTGCGTTTGCGCTGTTCCCATTTCGCAGCCTCTTCCTCCCAGCCGTCGGCGCGGACGTAGGGATTGGTACGTGGGTGGCTGATCATGTTGGGATCGACCTCGACACCGATGCCTTCGAGGAAGTTGGCAAGCCCGATACGTTCGATCATTTCCCCGGTGCGCTCGTGCTCCAGGGCGTTCTCGGCGAAGAAGTCGATGACCTTGCCGCCCAACTCTTCCATCTTCTCCCAATCCTCGTCAGATTCGAGCTTCATGAAGGGGACCACCACGGTGCCCATCAGATCACCAATCTTTAACGTACGTTTGCCGCCAATCAGCACCGTTACGCCACGGTCTTTGCCCGGCGCCAGCGCCTTGGTCATGACGTTGATGCAGTGCATGCAGCGCACGCAGTTGCGGTTATCGATATCCAGCGTATCGTCATCATTGAGGCTCAGACACTTGGTCGGGCAGCGGGTGATGACGTTGTCGACCACATACTTGCGGCCCTTTTGGGCGACGAAAGCCTGGACCTCTTTTTGATCGACCTGAATGTCGTCACGCCAGGTTCCGATGACGGCGAAGTCAGAGCGCTGGATGGAGTTCATGCAATCGTTGGCGCAGCCCGACCACTTGAACTTGAACTTATAAGGCAGCGACGGGCGATGCATATCGTCAAGGAATGCGTTAATGATCTGACGATTGCCGCGGTGCGTATCGTAGCAGGAGTGTTCGCAGCGCGCATGGCCAACGCAGGACATCGAGGTGCGCAGTGCGGGACCGGCACCGCCCAGATCGAATCCCATTTCGTTGATTTCGTCGAAGGCTTTCTGCACATTTTCCGTCGAGCAGCCCTGGAACATGATATCGCCCGACTGGCCATGGAGGGCGATCAGGCCTGAACCGTATTTCTCCCAGATGTCGCAGAATTTGCGCAGCGTGGCCGTATCGTAGTGCATTCCCGGTGGGGGCATGACCCGCAGGGTATGGAATTCGGCAGCGTCTGGATACTTGGGTTTGCCCTTTTCGTCCAGCAGTTCTGTAAAGCGCGGGATAACGCCGCCGCCATAGCCAAACACACCGACGGTACCACCTTTCCAGAAACCCTTTTTGGTCTGGTAGGAGGTTTCCAGCTGTCCGAGCAGATCAACGGTCATGTCGTTGTTTTCAGCCAGACGCTTCAGGCCGGTAACAAAGCTGGGCCATGGACCGCTTTCGAGCTGGTCCAGATTCGGTGTGTCGTACTGTTTCTTTGCCATTATTCCGGGCTCCTGTCTGATGAATCGAAGGAGAGGAATGGCGGCAGGCTCATGGTGGGACGTTCCAGCCAGCAGCGAGTTCGACTCGACAATTTGGCTTGCGTGCATCCCGAAGGCTTCAGTAGCCCCCTAGAGCGTATTGCCTTCCTCCTCCTCAGTTCCACCTCGCGGCTCTAGCCTGTCGAGATGCATAAAAACCCTACCAATTAGAATCTTGTATTAGAATATAAGTAGATCCTAACGTAGTGGCAGTCTAAGAGAACTGCTTTTTGGGAGCAAGGCCAATCTCATGTCTCTGTGGAGATAGATCACTTTCCCAAGCTATCCACTATGGATAGGGTTGTGGCGGTATGTCAGTGACGGGTGGTGCAATGCGTCCGACACATCCGACAAACATGACTATAAGTAATAAAGCATGAGAAAGGGGACTTTGCCGAAGAGGTGGGCAGCGTATCTCCTTTTGGGTGGTCGAACGTGGGGCTTAAGCTTGCAGTACGATGAGTCCTGAACAGTTTTCACGGTTTACCAACAAATAGGGTGCTGGCATGTCCAATGAGCAAGTGATCGATATCGAGGAGTTTCCTGCTCCCTTCAGCAAGCAAATCAAGGTTCAGGAGGCGATCTACGACAACGGGTTTCATCTGCTTCGCGTGCGTATTCGGGAACGGAGCCGCTTTACCATGGTCGATCTGGATGCTGAAACCGCACGGCACTGGGGGCAGTTGATGGTGGACTGGGCAGACAGGCAGCCGACAGGAGAGTGAACAGCCGATGTACTGGCAAGAAGATTCCGAAACGGGTGGACAAACGGTCTCAGGCGAAATCGTCGATCTGGTGTTTCACCTTCAGGGGCGAGAGCTGCCCTGCGACCATGCCTGGGCGTTGATGAATGAAATCAGGGAACATTTGCCCTGGTTTGGCGAAGATCCGTGCCACGGGTTGCATCTGATCCATCCCGCGGCTTCCGGGAACGGGTGGTATTGCCCGGAGGACGCTCATGGCATCACTATGTACCTGCCGCGTCGTGCACGACTGACCCTGAGGATTCCTCAAGAACGCGTTATGGAGGCGGGATTGCTTGCCGGCCGGTCGTTGGATATTGACGGTTACCCGCTGACGGTCGGGGAAAGCGAGATTCGTTTCCTCAGCCTCCACACCACACTGCACGCCCGTCATATGTTGAGCGGCGCGCAAGACCCTTCCGAGACCAGCTTTCTGGCGTGGGCCGCGGAAACACTGGAGGAGATGGGGATCCGCTGCCGCAAAATGATGGCAGGCCGCGAGTCGGTCATTTCGACACCGCGACACAGCTACCAGACGCGCAGCCTTATGTTGGCCAATCTGCGCCAGGAGGATGCGATTCGAATCCAGCAACTCGGTATGGGAGAGGAGCGACGTTTGGGGTGCGGTGTGTTCCTACCCCATAAAGCAGTTCGCGATCTGTTCGTGGAGAATTGACCATGGCGCGGCTGCGTAAGGCCTGGCACAGCACCACGCGTGCCCGAACGGCGGAAGAGGTTGGGCAGGCGCTGGGCGTATCCGCGTGGAAGGTGGCGCGCGAAAGTGTCGAACGCCTGTTGGCGGCCGAGTTTGATTTCCTGGGCGAACAACACCGGTTTGCGATACTCGAGGAATGGCTGGCATTCCTGATTCACTTCACCGATCGGCTGGCGCAGCGTCGTATGGATGATCTACGACGGGCACGCCTGGTACAGGCCATGGCGAACCGTTTAGCGGAAACGCTGGAAGACAACGCCCAGGATCGGGTCGACAGCGTCGGCAGGCGCAAGAAGTTTATCGCACGTGTCAACGAGATTGGGCGTCAGTACGCTGAGTGCCTGGTGCAGGAGGATACGCCGGGGATGAACTTTTTTCGTTGCCTGGGCGCGGGGGTGTGCGCAGCGGCCCCTGAAATCGATCGCCGCTGGTTGATGGAACAGGTTGTGGAAGTGGAGGCCCCTTATGCGGTCAAGCAATACATGCGTCCCGCCGTCAGCCTGATGGCTGTGGAGTTGAGATAGATTCTATAATCCGATTCGTTGGCGGCACTTAAAAACCCCTGACCATCAAAATCAGGAGAACCACGAATACCACGACGCCGGCGAGCGCAAGCAGGGCGGCACTCCAGTCATCAGTGCTCCCCTTGGGGCCGTTCCGTAGCCAATGTCGTGCCATCGGCCAGGTCAAAGCGATGATCAGCGCGATGGCAATCGCCCAGGCGATCTTCATCCAGGTTTCCAACGCATGACTCCTGTGCACGGACAGAAAAAGCCCCGGCCGGGGCCGGGGCGCTTGAGCGGCGTATCAGGTGCTTACTCATCCCCGCCGAGGATGCCAAGCAGGCTCAGCAAGTGTATGAATAGATTATAGATATTCAGATAAAGGGAGACCGTTGCCAGGATGTAGTTATCAATACCCCCATTAACCATGCGGCTTGTATCAAACAGGATCAATCCACTCATCAGCAGAACCACGATGGTTGAGATCGCCAGCGACAGCGCGGGGATGGCGAGGAAGATATTGGCCAGGATCGCAATGAGGACCACGACCAGTCCGGCGAAGAGAAACCCGCCCATAAAGCTGAAATCACGTTTTGTGGTCAGCGCATAGCCCGACAGCGCCAGGAAAATGGCACCTGTACCACCCATCGCCGTCGCGATAATCTGCGGACCATTGGGCAGGTTGGCGTAGAAATTGAGAATCGGACCAAGACCCAGGCCCATTAAGCCCGTGATGGCAAATACCACGCCGATGCCGGCGGCGGAGTTGGCGGTACGGGGTAGCACCAGCCACAACAACAGTATCGATCCGCCAAAACTGATCATGTAAACCATGGGGGGCAGCTGCAGCACCATCGATACACCGGCCATCAGCGCACTGAACAACAGTGTCATCGATAACAGCGTGTAGGTGTTGCGAATCAGCTTGTTGGTGCCAAGCACGCTCTCGGTGCTGCGTGCAACAGCCGATTGAACCTGTCTCATTGCCTTTAACCTCCTGAAAATAATGGGATACCACTCGGGTGAGTTAGAACGATTCTTGTAGAATTGGTTCCTAGCATACCGGTAGCCAATCAAAGATCAATAGCGGACTTCGTGGGCAGCGAGTACTACTCAGAGACCGGGCCTATCTATGTTAGACTTCCCAGCCGTTTTTGCGGTGATGCCTGGCGGGTGCACTCCCCACTTCATAGTGGTGAACAACGCTGCCTTGCGGCGCATCGCTCAACCGTGTTGGAGAGGTGGCTGAGTGGTCGAAAGCGGCGGTCTTGAAAACCGTTGAACCTTGCGGTTCCGTGGGTTCGAATCCCACCCTCTCCGCCAACAATAAAAACGGGGTCCTGCACCCCGTTTTCTATCGTTTGTGATGGTCCGGATTCGAATCCACGGGCCGATTCAAACAGCGGGTTCGACCAGCTGCCGCAGGCGGCGCAGAACGCCGACGCCAAGCGTCGGCGGCCCCGCAGGGGTGAGGGCCAAGGGCCCGAGTAATCACACCCTCTCCACCATCGCTGTCAAAGAGCGGGGCCTTGTGCCCCGTTTTTTGAGGATGGCCGAACATCAATGCGAACCGGAGTCGGTCAGCCGGTTTGGCGGGATGCGCTGCGGCGAGGGGGCGACGCCCTTCAACCCGCCCTCTCAGCCAAACAGAATAGTCACCGCGTGGGGCACCCTTCATTTCCCGATTGCCGGATTCGAGGCTTCGGGTTCCCCTATGAAAGTTTGGATTGACCCGCCTTGGGAGACTACAGGCAGGCACAGCCTTCCTCGCACCTTTTGAATCAAAACAAGGCTACGTGCCCGCATTTTTCATCATGTCGAGGATTGTCAAACACTGCGTATAGAGTGGCGGAATCTCTGCAATTTAGTCGATGGTAATCGATGAACGGATCAGAAAAACTGCTGAGCCGGCACTTCAGGGTAAATACGCTTCGCTACAATGGGTTGACGCAAGCTCGCCAAAGGACCGTGGCACCGTGCAATAGATAGGCAATATATTTATCATGGTGTATGTTTAACCGCTTAAGGCGACGTATGAAGATGGCCACCAGGTGAGTAGGGGGTATGACCGGGTGCGCTTTCGGCAGCCAGATTCAGAGTGTCATTCTGAACGCTCATCGCGCGGGGGTAGTTAGTGGCAAGTATCCGAGTGATTCTCGTCGACGATCACGAACTGGTGCGTACAGGCGTGCGCCGCATATTGGATGATGCGAGCGGAATCACGGTGGTTGCGGAGGCCAGTTGTGGTGAGGAGGCCGTATCTGCCACCAATGCCCACAAACCCGATGTGGTGCTCATGGATATTCATATGCCTGGCATAGGCGGCATTGAGGCGACCCGCAAAATTCTGCGCTCTCACGCCAAAACCAAGGTAATAGCGCTCACAGTGCACGGCGACAAACCCTATGCCGTCCAATTACTCAAGGGCGGGGCGCAGGGATTCCTGACCAAAGGGTGCCCAGCCGAAGAGGTGATAAAGGCGATAAGAGCCGTTTACGCCGGGCAGCGCTATGTGGGAACAGACGTGGCTCAGGATCTGGCGTTGGCACTGCTGCCCGGTGCCGAATCCTCGCCCTTCGACACGCTTTCTCAGCGCGAAATGCAAGTACTACTGATGCTCACCGAGGGGCAGGGCATTCAGGAAATTTCGGATCGTCTGTGTCTCAGTCCCAAAACGGTGAGCACTTATCGTTACAGATTGTATGACAAGCTCGATGTCGAAAACGATGTGGAGCTGATTCGATTGGCCATCAGCCATGGGATCATCGAAGGAATGCGCTCGGCCTGAGCGTATCCGGCACCCCGCTACCCGCCCGCCACAGCCGCCACACGTTCTGCGCTAGAATGTTGCAGCTCCGTGCCTGTTAGCTATTTCCTCAGTGCCCATGATTGACGCGCCGCAATTCGATCCCAACTGTGCCCGATGTGCTCGGCTCGCCGCCTTCCTTAAACAGGTAAAAAAGCAACATCCCTCCTATTACTGCGCGCCGGTAGCCCCTTTTGGGGATGTGAAGTCACGACTGCTGATTGTGGGGCTCGCACCGGGCATGCATGGTGCGAATGCCACAGGTCGCCCCTTTACGGGAGATCATGCCGGAATACTGCTTTACCAGACGCTGTACGACTTTGGCTACGCCACCCAACCGGTATCTGTGAGTCGTGAAGATGGTTTGCAGCTGCGGGGCTGTCGCATAACCAACGCAGTCAAGTGCCTGCCCCCGGAGAACAAGCCGCTGGGGGGGGAAATCACGCAATGTAATGACTATCTTGGAGTCGAGTTGAGGCAATTGCCCGGTTCAAGCGTGGTGATCGCGCTCGGGACGATAGCCCACAACGCGGTGTTGCGCGCCAGTGGGCACAAAGTTTCCGAGTTCAAGTTCGGTCACGGACATCAGCACGCTCTTGGATCGGGACATTGGCTGATCGATTCCTATCATTGCAGCCGCTACAACACGCAAACGCGGCGATTGACCGTATCGATGTTCCGCGAGATCTTTCGCCTCGCTGGCGAACGGCTCCAGTCCAGTGGCTGAAGTATAGAATCACACCTTATGGGACAGTCAACGGATCAAGCAGCACAGTTCGATGCCAGGGGTTTCTTGAGATCGCTAACGACCCGCCCTGGCGTATACCGAATGCTTGCCGACGACGGCGAAGTTCTTTATGTCGGCAAAGCCAGCAATCTGAAAAAACGCGTAGCCAGCTACTTCCAACGCAATCTGTCGAGCCCCAAGACTCGTGCCCTGGTCGGGTCGATACGCAGCGTCGAGATAACCGTTACCCACACCGAAGCAGAAGCGCTGATTCTTGAGAACAATCTGATCAAGGCTCTGCGCCCGCGCTATAACATTCTGCTGCGCGATGACAAGAGTTATCCCTACATATTTCTTTCAGCAGATGACGATTTTCCGCGACTCGGTTTCCATCGCGGATCCAAGGGGAAAAAGGGTCGTTACTTCGGCCCGTACCCCAACTCTCACGCGGTTCGTGAAAGCCTTCAGCTGTTGCAGAAACTTTTTGGTGTTCGGCAGTGCGAGGACAGCTTTTACCGCAACCGGTCCCGGCCCTGTCTCCAGTATCAGATAAAACGTTGCTCTGGTCCTTGCGTTGGATTGATTGAATCCGACGCTTACCGTGAGGATGTGCGTCGCACAGAGCTTTTCCTGCTCGGTAAGAATCTCGAGATTATCGATGAATTGGTGCGCCTCATGGAGGCGGCATCAGGTGCCCAGCGTTATGAAGAGGCGGCACGACTACGGGATCAGATCAGCGCATTGCGCAAGGTGCAGGAGAAGCAGTATGTCAGCGGCGATCAGGGCGATGTCGATATCGTCAGCTGCCATCAAGAGCTGGGAATGGCCTGTATTCAAGTGCTCTTCATTCGTCAGGGACGTGTGTTGGGAAATAAAAGCTACTACCCCAAGTTGCCGGAATCGAGTGACGAGGCAGAGATACTGGCAGCTTTCATCAGTCAGCACTATCTGGACCGGACCATACCCGACTGTATCGTGCTGAGTCATCCTGTGGCTGATCAAAAAGTATTGGAAACAGTCCTTGCCGAGCAGAAAGGCCGTCGCGTGGCAATTGCAACTCGCGTGCGAGGCGAACGGGCGCGTTGGCTGGCCATGTCGAACACCAACGCAGAGCAGGCCCTCAAGAGCCGTCTGGCCAGCCGCACCGGCATGCGGCAGCGCTACGAGGCATTACAGGAAGCTTTGGGCCTCGATGACTATCCAACGCGCATGGAGTGCTTTGATATCAGCCACACTATGGGCGAGGCGACAGTGGCTTCGTGCGTTGTATTCGGACCGGAAGGACCGGTAAACAGCGACTATCGCCGATATAACATTCGTGCCGCCACCGGTGGTGACGATTACCTGGCGCTTGCCGAAGCAGTCCACAGACGTTACAAGCGGGTGCAACAGGGCGAAGGCGTGATTCCCGATGTATTGTTCATTGATGGTGGCAAGGGGCAGCTCACCCGGGTGGCGGAAACTCTGGAAGAATTACAGGTCACCGGGCTCGTGCTTGCGGGTGTCGCCAAAGGCGAAGGCCGCAGGCCCGGGATGGAGAAGCTGTTCTTGTGGGGTCACACCGGCCCAACTATACTGCCAGCGGATTCACCGGCCCTGCATCTGATTCAGCAGATCCGGGACGAGGCGCATCGATTTGCCGTCACGGGACATCGGCAACGGCGCGGACGGAGTCGACAGGTATCGACACTGGAAGCGATCCCTGGTCTCGGTCCTAAACGGCGCCAGGTTCTCTTGAAGCAATTCGGAGGATTGCGCGGGGTAACCCGGGCGGGAGTCGAAGATCTCGCTCGAATCCAGGGGATCAGCAAAAACCTCGCGCAGCGTATTTACGATGCGTTGCATCTGGAGTGAAATGGGCGCTGCGACCATATCTTGCCCCAACAAGAAACCCGATGAGCCTGCCGCTAAATATCCCTAACGCCTTGACCCTGCTGCGCATTGCGCTGATACCGGTTTTCATGGTGGTCTTCTATCTGCCTTTCAGTTGGGCAAATCTGGTAAGCACGGCGGTGTTCGGGCTTGCGGCGGCGACTGATTGGCTGGATGGTTTCCTCGCACGGCGACTTCGTCAGAGCTCGGTGTTTGGTGCCTTCCTCGATCCGGTGGCGGATAAGCTGATGGTGGCTGTAGCGCTGGTGCTGCTGGTGGAGCTCGACAATAGCGGGCTGTTGATTCTACCGGCGGTGGTCATCATCGGTCGTGAGATTGCCGTATCCGCTCTGCGCGAGTGGATGGCAGGAGTAGGGGAAAGTACCAAGGTCGCAGTTTCTGTTATCGGGAAGATCAAAACGACATTCCAGATGATCGCACTACTGTTGTTGATCTACCGCGAACCGCTTTGGGGGTTTCCAACTCATGATGTAGGGGTGATTTCGCTTTATGCAGCAGCCGTGCTGACTTTATGGTCTATGTACCTTTATCTGCGCGCTGCCTGGCCTATTCTGGCAGGTCACGGAAAGTCGGATTCCAACGAAAAATGAAAAGGTTGCAAGCGCTTGACAACCAGGGGACCGCCGGTAGAATAAGCGGCCTCTGTTCGGGCGGGAATAGCTCAGTTGGTAGAGCACAACCTTGCCAAGGTTGGGGTCGCGAGTTCGAGTCTCGTTTCCCGCTCCAAGTTCTTGTATTCTGAACACGGCCCTCTCACGGGCCGTTTTCGTTCCAATATAGGCTGGGTGGCAGAGTGGTTATGCAGCGGCCTGCAAAGCCGTGGACGCCGGTTCGATTCCGACCCCAGCCTCCATTATAATGATCAAACAAAACAAATAGATAAGGCACCTACGGGTGCCTTTTTCCATTGTAATTATTACAAATAATACCTGATAAAACCGCCTAACATGGTCTAAAAACACCCGATTCCGGGCAGCAAAATGACCCTTATCGGACCAAATTGTTGTGTACACAAGTTTTGGGGGATGCAGATGGCTGCCTGTCGAAGGCGAGGCAACCATTTTGAGTTTTGGATCAAACGCAGCAAATTGCTACCAAAACCGATTTGCCTGAGCTTTGATAATGAGGAAAAGGGAAAGGCCTACTGTGATCAACTAGACGCACTTGTTGACCAAGGAATTGAATCGCTCCGGGTATCGTGGCGGCTGTTTGGTTTAAGTCACGCCGCAAGGGCGGGCTGACGGCTAAGTTGCCTGTAGTAGTTTGCCTCCTCCGTGGTCATGGTGGTGCTGACGTGCCAGTCCATAATGCATCGGGTGAACGCGCCGACGACGAACGCCACGTAGAGCCAACCCTGACAAGTCGACAGGTACGTGAAATCCGAAACCCAGAGCTGGTTGGGGCGATTCGCCTGGAACTGTCGATTGACTCGATCCAGCGGGCAAGGCGCCGCTGTGTCTGGCATGGTACTGCGGACGGTTTTGCCACGGCGTACGCCCTCCAGACCCAGGCGGCGCTTGAGCCGCCCCACGGCACAGTGTGCTACCACGATGTCTTCGTGGTTCATCTGCTTCCAGACCTTCTCGGCACCGTAAACTTGCATATTGGCTTGCCAGACACGTTCGATGTGCAGCATCAGCACCTCATCGTGTTTGGCATGGGCGCTGCGCAGTTCAGGGTTGCGATGCCGGGCCGCATGACGCCGGTAAGTCGACGGGGCGATCTGCAATACTTTGCAGATTAGCCCGCCCACGTAGGTATTCCGGTGCTGGTCGATGCAGGCGTTCAAGACTTCAGTTTGCGGCCGAGCTCCGCCTGGGTGAAAACGCACATGCCGTACGCAGAATGTCGTTTGCACGCCGCAATTCCCTGTTCTCGTGTTACAGCTCCTGGATGCGCTGCGCCTCGGCGGTGGTCGTACGTGTTCGCGTTCTGGCATCGACCTCCGCATGTTTTACCCATTCCAGCAATGTCTGTGGCAGACACCCGATCTGCGGTGTAATCGACTCTACTGCTGCCCACCACGACGGATAACATCTGTGATGCTCCTGCCCCATCCGAACTGCACGCTCACGGACCTCAGGTGAAAACTTGTTCGACTTGTCCATGGCTCCATTCGCTCAAGAGTTGAAGCCACTTTAAAGCCCGAGGCAATTCAATACGCGAAATGGAAGCTTTGGACCTCCAGCACGTGAAGGAACTCGAGGTGGAGCTCTCGCAGTACAAGCGGATGCGCGCGGAACTTGCGGGTGAGAACGATGTAATGAGGTTGCTGATCGGAAGAAAGCTTTGAGGCCGTCGAAGAATCGCCAAGCAACTGATTTTTTTGTCGCAGCAAGGCCTATCGATCGCCGTCAGTTGCCGCTGCGTCAGTCTGTCACGATTCATCTGGTATCGAGTGCCCGAGGATTGGACCGTGCAGCATGCTGAGATCATCGCTATGCTGGCGACTTTGGTTGAGGGCCGGCCTTGGAATTACACACGGATCTATCGAGTGTACTGCCGAGCGACACACTATCTGCGCCGCTGGGTGAAGCGACGTCTGCCCAAGCGGCTTCGTGTCCCGCTGTATGTTCCCAGGCTTTCGGATACGGTTTGCTCGTTGACAGTATGAGCGATGCACGGCTCCATGGTCGACGTTTCCGCACCTTACAATGTCGTCGATGACTTTAATCGCCAGGTGTTGCATATAGAAATCGACACCTCGATACGGCGAGTTCGGATCTTCGTGAAACTTCGGATCAATCACGAGTTGCCCCAGGTGCTGCGCACGGATAGTGATTCCGCGTCCCTCGGCGAGATTTTTTGCGAATTGGGTGAAGACGGCTGGTATGGCGATTCACTACATCCAGCTCGGCAAGTCGAAGCAAAACGCCTATGTCGAGATGTTGATTCGTACTTATCGGGACGAGTAGCTCAATCAACATCTGTTTACATCGCCCGACAATATTGGAGGGGCGACCTACCGGCGGGTAATCGAGTACAACGAGGAGAGAGATCACGATGGGCTTGGTGACCTGACACCCATCGAAACCCGCCAACAAGCCGCCAGATACTCTGATTTTGAACCATCATCTTGACGGGGAAGCCTCCAGGCTGGCAAGTGACGCTGACGGTGTCGAATTCTGTTGACAAGGATTGAATTTGGCGAGCTTTATGTGATGATGGTAGGAGGTATAGCCCTATGTTGCCTGTGAGTTGACGGTTGACCAGTGTGGAAAAGGGCTTTTACCCTTCTTATACGCGGATGCCATTGGCTAGTTCCGACTATTTTTCAGTTTCCTACTTTTTTACTTCCGGAGTAATCTATGGCCCGCATTCCACCCCTTTATCCTGCCTCCGTTGAGCCGTCACTTGCCTCGTTAGTGGCCCAGGCCGAAGAAAGGCTGCCCGCCTTTCTCAATCAAGTACTCACTCTGGCCCATCATCCCCAGATCTGCCACGATCTGATCACGCTTTATTTAGGCTTTCAAACGACAAGTCTGGTGGATCGCAGGCTGATCGAACTAGCCGTGTTGACTGTGAGCCATCTGAACCGCTGCGTCTACTGCGTCAGCCATCACACGCCCCTGGGCCAGACCGCGGGGCTTTCCGATGCTGCATTGGCCGAATTGGAGAATGGCCCGGCCCCCGACAGCCCCCATTTTTCGTCCGTCGAGCGGCTGGTCATTGCCTATGCCCGGCAGATGACTCTCGACGCCCGCCGGGTTCCAGATGCCCTTTTCGAGGAGTTGCGCGCTCGATTCTCTACAGCCCAGCTGGTCGAACTGACCGTGCGTATCGGTCTTGCCAACTTCTTCAACCGGCTCAACGACGCGTTGCAGATCGACCTGGAGCCGGGCGTGGACCGCCTGCTGTGAGGGACGGGAGTACCAAAAGCCCGCTTTAGTCGTAAGCTTCCCCGTCAAGTAGACAACTCAAAAGTAGAGACTCTGGCCTGTTGTAGGGCTTCGACGGGAGTTAATCCGCCAACTTTCAGGGAAGCTTACGCCTGAGATATCTGATTCCCCTTAAATCTCGGCTTCTTCATTCATAGAATCTCCTATTGCTAGAAAATTCCACATCCTGCCGCGATTTTTTTTAGGGGGGGGTTACACATCTAAGGCATCTCTGATTAAGTCCCAAAGTTTGCGACAATACACGCATTATTTGGAACCGGTAGAAAACGATGAAACAGCAAACGTTTGCCGCGGGGGAATTTGAGCAATTTCGAAAACCAACCCGGCGAGAGAAGTTTCTCTCGGAGATGGATGCTGTGGTTCCATGGGATCAGCTTTGTGAGCTCATCAAACCCCACTACCCCAAAGCGGGAAACGGGCGCCCACCCATTGAACTGGAACGGATGTTGCGCATCTACTTCCTCCAACACTGGTTCAACCTGTCGGATCCAGGCGCCGAGGAAGCGTTGTATGAATCTCGCTCCATGTGTCTTTTCGCCGGCATTGACCTTGGGCGTGAGCCGGTTCCCGACGAGACGACGATTCTCAATTTTCGTCATCTGCTGGA